>CANEDJ010000005.1:0-52504 GCA_947426265.1 uncultured Mycoplasmatota bacterium
CTAATGAATATTTCTTCCATCAGTTCACATCTTAAAGTATACATGATATAATAAATCTACTGGACGTGGTAAGATGGAATATAAAGTAATGATATCAGAATTTGAAGGGCCACTTGATTTATTGTTGCATTTGGTTAAAGAATCGTCAATTGAAATATTCGATATAGAAATAGAAAAAATAACAGGACAATATTTAGACTATATACATCAAATGGAAACAATGAATTTAAATATTGCAAGTGAATATCTTTCAATGGCTGCAGAACTAATCGAAATAAAATCAAATAGCTTACTTCCAAGAAAAAAAATAGAGGCAGAGGATGAATATGAGGAAGACCCTAGGGAACGATTGATTGAACGTTTACTAGAATATCAAAAATATAAAGAAATTACACCAAAGCTCCATGAATTAGAAGAACAAAGACATGAGTTTTATTCTAAAGATCCAGAAAGCTTAAAAGAATATATCGATATAGAATCCAATGCAGTAGAGTTAGATATCAATTTAGATGATTTATTAGAAGCCTTCAAAAAGATGTTAGAAAGAAAAGAACTAGAAAAACCATTACAAACTAAAGTTACTAAAAAAGAGTATTCTGTCAGTGCACGTAGTAATGAAATTAGAAATTTATTAAAGAATAAGAAAAAAGTAGAATTTTATGAGCTTTTTGAAGTCGTAACAAAAGATTACGTGATTGTGACGTTTTTATCAATCCTTGATTTAGCACGCAAACAGGAACTTTATATTACTCAAAATAGAAATTTCAATCAAATTACTTTAGAACTAAAAGGAAGTGATGCGCATGAATAAAAAAGCGATATTAGAAGGCATTTTATTTGTTGTTGGAGAAGAGGGATTAACAGCAGAAGACTTACAAAATATATTAGAAGTGAGTGAATATGAACTTCAAAAATTGATTTCAGCTCTAGATGAAGATTATAGAAAAGAAGATAGAGGAATACAAATCGCATTCTTAGGAAATTGTTATAAATTGGTAACAAAACAGGAACATAAGGAATATTATAAAAAGTTGGTAACAATCGAAGAAAATAGCAAGCTTTCAGATGCGGCATTGGAAACACTTGCAATAATTGCATATAATGAACCGATTACAAGAGTTCAAATAGATGAAATTAGAGGAGTTTCTAGTGTACATCATGTAAGAAAATTATTGTTAAAAAATTTGATTCGTGAAGTAGGAAAATCGGATTTACCAGGAAGACCTCTTTTATATGGTATTACAAAAGAATTTTTAGATTATTTTGGTTTATCAACAATTGAAGATTTGCCAAAAATAACAATGGATACAGATGATTTGAAAGAACAAGTTGATTTATTTGAGTCAAAATATAAGGAAAATTAAACATCTTTTGATGTTTTTTTAATAATCACTATTCAAAGTAAAATCTTTATGATATAATTAATATGTATTGCCTGTGTGGCGAAATTGGTAGACGCGCACGACTCAAAATCGTGTGGTTTATATCATGTCGGTTCGAGTCCGACCACAGGCACCAGATTTAAAGATAACTCGAACTTTTTATTCGAGAGTAATAAATATTAACTAGAAGTGTCATCTAGTTTTTTTGTTATTTGAAAATGGAGTAATGATTTACTAAAAGAATTAGATATCAAAAAATATATTAATTATATGGAAAATAGAACGTTCCCATTAATTTATTGGAATGAAGCTTTGGAGTTGAATAGTGTATACAAGTTATTTTGTTAATTTCGTTAAGATTTTGAGATAATAATTAAATTATTATGAATTAAGCTGGTACTACGAGCAATTCGTCCTTTTTGGATGGATTGCTGTTTTTGATTTAAGGAAAGGAATGATTGAAATGACACCAGATTTATATGAAATGATGAAATTGTTAGGCAAAGAAAGAATAAAAACAAGATTTGGCTATATTAAATAATAAAATTGTGTTAAAATTATATCAGTTAATATTATTACTAACCATTTCTTTTGTCCTGAGAGTTGTTGTACTAATCAGGGATATCATTTACTACTTTATTCAATATTATTTAAACAATTTTTAATTAATTATAGAAAAATTATGGTATTATAAGTAGAAAATGCAGATAAAGTATCAATGATTTTATTTCAAAATGTATGGACAACTATTACAAAAGATAAAGAAAAAGCAATATCATATTTTATCAGATAGCATTCATACATTAGAAAATTTGAAAGAAGTTGTCGATATATTGGTTGATAAAAAATATTCTATATGGAGATATACCATATTTAGATGAAGTCATAGATTTTACTAATAATTATAATAGAATAGATAGAAAAAAATTTTTAAATTTAAAACAAAGACTATTTAAAAATTATTCAGGAGGAAAATAAATGTTTGAAAATATTAAAAAAGGTTTATATTTTAGTAAGATGCAACTTTTATTAAAAAAAGGTCTAAAAGATGGTAATATTGTACCTTTTGAAGATGAGTTTTATGAAAAATTAAGTCATACTTATATTAGTTGTTTACCAGTATCTATACATATGAAATATTTAAAACCTATAGTTGGACTTGGCAAATGTTATGACAGAAGTTTGTATATGTTTTTGTGTTTTGAAAATGCAGTTTTAGTTTGTGGTGATAACAAATATTTGGAGCTAAGATTTGGAAAAAATAATGCAGGTCATCGTTGGGTTGAAATGGATGGCTATTGTTATGATCCATCATTGTTGCTTAGATTTAAAAAGGAAATTTATTATGAAATATATAAACCTTATAATGTTTCTAAAACTACAGCAGAGGAATATAAAAATTGTTGTGACTCTAATAAACGATTTTATGAAGACATAGTAAGTACTGAATTAAGCGATTTTCAGCCTAATGGAAGAAAAAGGACTGACTTATGTGCTATGATTCCTTTAATTCAAGGAATCGCCGAGATGGGAACTGATACAGATTTCAAAAAAGAATTAAGTGAGTACTTAAAGTCAATCCAATATGATGAAAAGCAAGTTTATGATGAAATGAATCAAGCATTTCAAAAGTGTTTAGAAGAAGTTAAAAAAATGTAGAATCGTTTTTAAGAATAATTTATATATGGAGTTAGTACTATCTGTACTTAACTACTTAATTTTGTGAAAAGCTGCATACAACTATCCGCCATATTGATAGAAAACTTGAACTTTATATAAATTAAAAATTTGAGTTTTAATAAGTTTCAAAGTTTGTTATAATCTTTATAGATTAAATGACCAAAGCAGGTGTATTATGGAATTACTAGAAACTTCAAGTAATCAATGTAAAATTTTCATTCATGAAAATGAAAGATATGTAATACGATATCCAAGAAGTATTGGTGTTTCAAGGGAGTACTATCGTTCAACTCCTGAATATGAAATTATAGGTTTATTGATAAAAAATAATATTAAAGTCCCAAAAATAATAGAATTAAAACCTAATTATCTTGTTCAAGAATATATATATGGTGAATTATTATCTGACTTATTTGAAGATCATCATAAAATTGATAAGATGATAATAATCAAAATTGTAAAACAAATTTGTCTTTTAACTTCTATTAATTATAAATCCCTTTTAAACTATATTAATTGGACAGATAATAGAAGCTTTTATACTTTTCAATGTCAGAATACTGAAATAATTTTTCAAAAATATTATCAAAATTTAAAAGGTTTATATAATGCTTTGGGTATATCTCCAAGGATAATTAGTACATTGTTTTCTTATGCATCACGAATAGAAAATAAAAGAAGCTTATCAATAATTCATGGAGACAGACATAAGAAGAATATCATTTTACAGTCTAACGGTGAGTTAATATTTATTGACTGGGAATTAGGGTGTGTAGGTGATTTAGCGTATGATATAGCTTTTCATTTGCATCAAATGGCCTATACAGATGAGGATGAAGACTATTTTATGAATCAATTAAAAAAACAATATACAGGAGATTTCGAATCATTATATAGGGATATAAAGTTATATAGAATATTTATTTTAGCAAGATCATGTATCTATCATGTCTATTGGACTAACTTATTATATCAAGAACAAAAAGAAGTTGCCAAAAAAAAGCAGTTGGGACATTTTATGAGGAGATATAACAAATTAAGTAAAATTTCAGAATTTAATTTATCATACAAAAATGAAGAAGATTTAGATCAGATTTTTGAAAACTTTAGAAAGAATGATACATTAAAATAGGTATATGCTGCAAGGAAGAGATATAAACTTTATCATCTAAATATATTTCATGTGTTAATTGTTAAACAGCTATGATAGAATGTATAGTGGAAGTAGGATTCAAAATGGAAAATATACAAAGAAAAGAATTAGAAAAATTAATAGGAATCGATAAAACAAAACTTTTTTATGATTTTGTTGATACAATAACATTGTTATATGATATAGAGCAAACATGGAATTGTGGCGGGAAAAAATGGGTTTATGAATATAAGAAAAGGTGGAAAAACTTTATGTGTATTTTAAAGAAAACATATTAGGATTTATGATTATCTTTGGGAAAGAGGAAAGAGTTCAAGTTGAAAAAATAAGAAATGAACTTTCATGTGATGTACAAAAAGTTTATGATGAAGCACAAATATTTCATGATGGAAAATGAGTTTTATTTAATATCATTGATTATTAGATATTAGAAGATTTAAAAAAATTACTTTTTATAAAAAGAAAACCAAATAAAAAATTTAATAAATGAATAAATTTAGAACAAACCATATTTATGATTTGTTCTTTTCTTGCTATAATGGGGAAGGAAAAATACTAATGTAAAAGACTTTTGACAGACAAAAGTTTGTCTTTTATATAAAATGGTATTGGAGGTGCAAAATGGATATTGGAATGAGAATAAAAAAATATAGGGAGCAACAAGATATTTCTCAAGATGAACTTGCTTTAAAAATATTTGTTTCAAGACAAACAATTTCCAATTGGGAAACAAATAAAAGCTACCCTGACATAAAAAGTTTAATCATGTTAAGTAATATCTTTAATGTATCTCTAGATAATTTCATAAAACGAGATATAAAGGAGATGAGAGAGATAATTGATAAAGAAGAGGTTAAAAAATTTAATGTAATGAGTTGGATTTTTCTGGTAGAGATGTTAACTTTAGCTATAAGTGCGTATCCATTATTTAAATTTTTAGATAATATTGGAATTCTGCTTTGGTTATTGTTATTTATAATAACATTTGGAACTGCAACTATTATTGAAAGATTTAAAAAAAATAATGACATTCAAACTTATAAAGAAATTCTAGCATTTATAGATAGAAAACAACTAACCTATGAAGAGTCTCAGCAAGAAATAGGAAAAAGAATGTATCAAAAAATTTTATTTGCAATTTTAGCAGCCATAATAACACTTATTATATGTTTAATTATAATGTTTATCATGGACAAATTTTAAGATTTTAAGGAGGAAAATATGGAATTTTGGCTTATAATGATCGTTTTGGTATGTATGGGAGGAAGCTGTTCGTTAGCTGGTACCTGGTGGAGTAAGAATAAGAAATAAATTATAATTTGTATAATGAATTTCTTTTTCTTGTAAATGTAAAGTATTGCTATAAGAATATAATTAGAGAAATTATTTGAAACTAAAAGGCTTATTAAAAGTCTTTTTTGCTATACGGCTATAAAAATTTGAAACAAATAAGAAAATTTTAAATTATGTATTCATATAACTTCACCAATATTATAAGAGAAATTATAATTAAATATTTTATTTTATGATATATTCATGTACAATTATAATAGATGTGAGGTTTGTTATGAAAAAGTATAGAACTCATTATATTATTTCTAAAAAAAATTATGAAAAGAATATTGACAAGTTTCCAATAGAAAATAATGTTTTATTTATAACTGGACTGTCAGGAAGTGGAAAAACAACTATGAGCAACAAAATTTCTAAAAAAAATGATGCTACTGTTTTAAATCTGGATTGCTTAAGTAGCTATTATAGTTCAAAATTTGAAAATACATTGATAAAAGACATAACAAGTGATTTTTTTAAATTAAATGTAGAAGTACATGATATAATAAAAAATGGAAATTACATGGATTTAAAATTAAATCATTTTGATGATTATATAAAATATAATAATAAATATTTCAATTATGTATATGGATATTGTCTAAATAATCATGACAGTTATTTCATTATTGAAGGTACACAATTATTCATGACAATTGATCCAACTTTTTTTTATGATAAATCAATTATTATCATTAGAAGAAGTGCTTTAAAATCTCTATTAGGGCGTTTCGGTAGGCAATTAACTGTTAAAGAAAAGAAGCATCCAATAACAGTTGGGAAGAAACATATAAAGAAATTATTAAACGATTCTAAAAGATTACATTATAAAGATCTAAAACAGTTAAATTATTTTATCTCTGTAATACAAAAAAATATTTTTTGAAATAATGGAAAAGACTTTCAATTAATAGTATAATATAAAAGGTGGAAAATTATGAAATGTAAAAGTATAGAAAACAGCTTAAAATTTTATTTGTTATGTAATAAACTAAAAGATTTAATTCGCACTGGATGGAAAGTGTGGAATGTAAAAAGAGATCGAATAGAAAGTGTAGCAGAACATATATATGGCGTTCAAATGTTAGCACTCGCTATTTATAAAGAATTTGAATATGATTTAGACATAGAAAAAGTGATTTATATGTTAGCTATTCATGAGTTAGAAGAAATCAAAATAGGTGATTTAATTTGGCATGATATTGCAGCATCTGAAAAGCTAGAAAAAGGTAAGGAAGCAGTACATTCCATATTAAATGGGATGCTTAATATCGAAGATGTAGAAGCAATGCTTGATGAGTATAATAACAGAACTACAAAAGAAGCTCTGTTTGCACATCATTGTGACAAGTTAGAATGTGATATTCAGGCTAAACTTTATGATGAAGAAAAGTGTGTAGACATAAATAGTCAAAGTGAAAATAATTTGTTAGCAAATGAAATAGTTAAAGAAAAATTAGAAAATGAAGATTCCTGGTCAAATGCTTGGATAGAATTTGATAGACATTATTATGAAGATGACCAAAACTTTATAGATATTATAAATTATTTAAAAGAATATGGTTTTTTAGAGATAAAGAAAAAATCTTGTAATTAGCAAGATTTTTTTGCAAAATAATTAAACAATTGAAATATTTTTGGTTTTCTTTTTTGTTCTAAAAGTTCCGATAAGAGGAAAAATATACATCATCTCGATCTAGTACGACGCAATTATTATTATAATAATCATTATGCTAAAGTAAATATTTCTTTTTTTGTGCAAGGTTTTGTTTCTATTCTAAAATACTCATTATTTAACTTTCTGATAAATAAAGCTAACTCATTTTTTATTATTTGGACACCATTATAATAACTGCTTTTTTCATTTTTAATTTCCATGGCTATCCAATTCCTTTCTATCAATAGATAAATTTAATAGTATATTCTATCATAACGCTGTATTTTTTATAACATTGCCAATTAATGAATTATTCTCTACTACTAATATAGATAATCTTTGATTATATAATAAAGTAGGGAAGGAAAATATCATAGAAAAATAAATAATCTTTTTAATAAGAACAAATTATATTAAATAAATTATTTAAAAATGTTATAATATATATAAATGAATATTATATAGAAATAAGTAATTTCAAAAAAGATTGGAGATGTAATTATGATATCATTTAATGAGAGAAAGGATGACTTTATAAAAATAAAAGTTGAGAAACTAATTGACTGGAATGAGCCTAATGGAGAAGGCTGTATTGTGTCTGATAAGATAACCAAAGAAGGCTTTAAAGTTGGCTATATGTATAGAGAAGAACCAACTGCCGGAAATCCTGATAGTGGCTGGAGATTGATGGCTGGTAATGAAGATGATGAGTATATGAATAATTCAAATAATCATCATATCTTTGCTATCAATACTGTTTGCAATTATGATCAGGATATTATTCCATATTTAAAATCTAAAATAGGAAGTGCATATATAAGAATAAATAATTCTGAATTTGCAATTGATAATGGATCTAAACCTATTTTTGTAGATAAACAAGATAGATAATAACATGTTAGAGGCATTACATTATGAAATTGGTAGATTATACAGGAAAGTTAAATAATCACAATGAATATTTAAAAATAATAAAACAACTAGAAAATAAATGTAACTATATTGAGTATGCTTTGGTAAATGAGGAGGAAACAAAATTTATAGAACGATTTAATGATTCCATCTTATCATTAGAATTAAGAAATAAATGGTATGGAACAAAGTCCAGTCAGAAAAATAAAGTGTATAAAATAAAGTCATCCAAGGAAATTTTTAGATATTTAAAACAGTTTGAAACTTTTTGTAAATATACGATCTCAAACAATGATGATATTGTAGAAGAAACTGATTTTGGAATAAATGATATTGCATTTTTTGATGATAAAGAAACACCACTATTGTTTACGACTACACATGAAGGGTATATTACAATTAGAGATGATTTGTTTAAATAAATTACAATTAATGAAAGAAATCAAGCAAAAGATTTGCAAGATATTAAATGTTTCGTTTGTATACAAAAAATAGAAAATGTATGTTTGGCATAAAATTTATTATGAGGATATATGAATTTTAAAACTTTTGACAAACTGATTATTCTATGATATCATAAAGTTGTTTTAAAGGAGAGATTATTATGTTAAAGAAAATAGAAAACCATCATCATAATAGTCAGCACTTGTTAATACGACTTTAATTGTTGTAGGTACAAGTGCTATTTGTAGTGCTTGTATTTAGTATAAAAAATATGCTATACAGGTACTATACTTGTATAGCTTTTTTAATGAAATGGGAGGAATATGAAATGAAAATACAAAATGTAAAAGGTGGGTATGACTTTTTACCTCAAGAACAAAAAATTAGAAATTATATTAATGGAGTATTAAAGGAAACATTTGAAGAATATGGATATGGGCCAATAGAAACACCAATTCTTTGCTATTTTGATATGTTAAGTGGAAAATATGATGAACAAAATGATATCTTAAAAGAAATTTACAGATTAAGAGATCAAGGAAATAGAGAACTAGGGTTACGTTATGATTTAACAGTCCCATTTGCTAAACTAATCGCTTTAAATAAGAACCAATTGAAAATGCCATTCAAACGTTATGAAATAGCGAAAGTTTTTAGAGATGGACCAGTAAAGGTAGGGAGAGATAGAGAATTTACACAATGTGATGTAGACGTAGTTGGACTATCTGGACAAATGATAGAAGCTGAATTATTGAATCTTTATATTAATGCTTTTAAAAAGCTTAATATAGAAATTGTAATTAAATACAATAGTAGAAGTTTAATGAGTGGATTGATATTAGATTGCGGAATAGAAGAAGAGCTAGTAAGCACAGTAGTAACAGTTGTTGATAAAATGGAAAAATTATCAAAAGAAGAATTTAAAGACCAATTAAAAGAAATTGGGTTAAATGAAAATCAAATAACAAAACTTTTAGAATATTTTACATTATCTTTAGAAGAATTGAATGAAAAGTTAAAAGATACAAATAACGAAAAAGTAAAAATTGGTTTAGAAGAATTAAATAAATTAGATGAATATATTAAAGGCTTAAAAATAGATGAATATTGTGTATTTACCTCTACTCTAGCACGTGGACAAGATTACTATACAGGGAATGTATTTGAAGTATATGAAAAAAATAAACGTTTAACAGGAAGTATTGGTGGTGGTGGTCGATATGATAATATGATCACAGAATTTATTGATGATGGAACAAGTTATCCAGCCGTTGGAATTAGCTTTGGACTAACCTCTATTTATGAGCTTTTAAAGAATGATGCAAGGTTTGAGGAAGTTCCACAAGTAGATCTTTTCATTATTCCAATGAATACAGAAATTGAGAGCTTAAATTTGGCTACAAAACTTAGAAATCTTGGATTGAAAGTAGAATTGGAAATGAGCCGAAAAAAGGTAAAGAAAAGTTTGGATTTTGCAAATAAAGAAAAAATACCATTTGTAATTGTATTAGGAGAAGAAGAAATACAGAATAAAATGTTTAATTTGAAAAACATGAATACAAGTGAACAAGTAGAGATTTCATTTGATAATTTAGAGAAGATTGTAGCAATTATAAAAAAAATATCAGTTTAATCTGATATTTTTTAGTCTAAGTGAATTTAAGATGACAGTAAAACTACTAATCATCATAGCAAATCCAGCAATCATGGGATTCATGTGAATTCCAAATGGTACTAAAACTCCAGCGGCAATAGGGATCATACAAACATTGTAGAAAAATGCCCAAAATAAATTTTGTTTAATAATTTTAATTGTTTTATTACTTATTATTAATAGTGATATAATTTTTTCCAAATTATCATTCATTAAAATTACATCTGAAGAATTAGCAGCTATGTCAGTCCCATTACTAACACTAACTCCAATGTCAGCACTTGCTAAAGAAGGGGCATCATTAATTCCATCACCAATCATCATCACCTTTTTTCCGCTTTTCATAAGTTTTTTAATAGTACTTACCTTTTCTGCTGGCATGACATTTGCTATTATATTTTGAATTCCAATTTTGTTTCCAATTTTATTTGCTGTATCATGATTGTCACCCGTTAGCATAATTACTTCTTTTCCTAACTGTTTTAATTTAGAAATTGTATTTTTGCTACTTTTTCTTACAATATCATTAATGCCAATTAAAGCAACAATACTTTGATTGATGACTACATAAACAATGCTAGAACCAGTTGAACGAAACTCTTTTTCTTCCTTTTCATATATATTTTTGATATTTAAATTTGAAAATAATTTATAATTACCAACAAAAATATTTTTCCCATTGATAATTCCAGACAACCCAATTCCAGGAATTGATTTAAAATTTGTTACATTTTGTAATGAAATTTTTTTAAATTTAGCTTCCTCTATAAAAGCTTTACTGATTGGATGACTAGAATGATTTTCTAAACTAGCAGCGTACTTTAAAACTTCGGTTTCTGAATATTTGTCAAATAGTAAAATCTTTTCTATTCTCATATTTCCATATGTCAAGGTACCAGTTTTATCAAATACAATTGTATTTATTTTATGAGCTTGTTCTAAAGTTTTACTTTGTTTTATTAAAATACCTTGTTTTGCGCACATTCCAACACTAATGACCATAGCAAGAGGAGTAGCAAGACCCAAAGCACATGGGCAAGCAACGACCAAAACATTTACAAAAGAAGTTAAAGAATCACTAAAGGATAAGTTCAAAAGTAATGATAAAAAGAATGTTAAGATTGAGATTGCTACAATTGTAGGAACAAAATAAAGACTTACTTTATCAGCTAGATGTGCAATTGGAGCTTTTGTATTTGTTGCTTCAATAACTAATTTTACGATTTCTGAAATTGTAGTCTGTTTGCCTATTTTTAAGGCTTTGTATAAAATATAACCATCTAAATTTATACTGCCTGCAACAACTGTATCATTTTCTTGTTTTTTAACAGGAGTAGACTCTCCTGTGATGAAAGCTTCTTCTACATGAGTAATTCCATTTATAATGATCCCATCGACTGCTATTTTCATTCCAGGCTTCGCAATTAATATATCATTCATTTTTACTTCATCAATAGAAACTTCTTTTTCATCATTTTCTATTTTTAATAATGCTTTTGTTGGAGTGATTTGAACCAATTCTTTAATCGCACTTCCTGTTCTTTCTTTGCTTTTTTTATCGATAAACCTACCTAATTTGATAAAGTAAATAACAATTGCAGTGGACTCAAAATATAAATGATGTACATAATGAGTATGATGATCAAAAATCATAATTGTTCCAAAAAGACTATATAAAAAACTAGCAATAACTCCAATAGAAACTAGAGTGTCCATATTTGGTGTTTTATGAATAAGGTTCCTAGCTCCACTAATAAAAATATCTTTTCCAAAAAAGAAAAAAGGAAGTGTAAGTAAAAGTAAGGTTACTGCATAGCGCTCTGGAAATTTGTTGATGCTTAAAAATGAAATACTAGGAAGTCCTAACATTGGTGCCATAGAAATATATAAAATAATAAAAGCAAGTATGGAAAAAAGAGCAAATGAAATCTTATGATCCTTTTGTTTTTTCTCATTTGGGTTATAGACTCCTAAACTTTCAAAGCCAGTCTCTTTGATATATTTATTGATGTCCTCAATAGAAATGTTATCTTCATATTCAATTAAGGCTTGAGAAAGAACCAAATTGACATTGGCTTTAATTCCCCGTTGTTTATTGAGAAATTTTTCAAGTCCTGAGGAACAGGCACTGCAAGTCATTCCCTCTATTTTTAAAATTACTTTTTTCATAATTCTTCTCCAATAACGGAAAATCCTAAAATTTCTAATCTTTCTTTAATCATATTTGAATTGATATGTTCTGAAAGCTCTACCATTACTGTTCCATTTTCATAGTTTGCGCTTACTTTTTCAATTCCTTCTAAATTTAATAGTGATTTTTCAATTCTATTTTCACAACCACTACATTTCATACCTTCGACTTTAATAACGATATTTTTCATAATATCACCCTTTCTTATTATTTGTTAAAACGTTTAAATATACTAATTAATTCATCTAAAATTTCTAAATTTCCATTTTCAATACTTGTACTAACACAAGAATGTAAATGTTTTTCTAAAATATGATTAGAAAGACTTTGAACAGATTTTGTAACAGCTGATAATTGAACTAAAACATCATCGCAATAGCGGTCTTCATTTATCATATTTTTAATGCCATTCATTTGTCCCATTAAGCGATTAATACGATTGATAATAATCTTTTTTTCATTTTCACTTCGATGTGTTTGCTTCATAATTTACCACCACTTGTATTATATACCCTTATGGGTATTTTGTAAATGCAAAAGTGTATCTTTTTATACTTTTATGAAAAAGAAAAATATGGTATAATTATTTTAGCAAGGTAGGTATTTTATGAGAATTGGATTGGATATTGATAATGTAATTGCTGACTTTGATAAAAAACTGTTAGAAGAGTGCAAGAAAGAAGATCAGAAAAAAAGAAATTATGGAATTGTGAATCCATATGCTAGAAATGTGTCTTTGTTATTTGATTGAAGCAAAGAAGAAAGAATTGCATTTTTTGCTGAAAATATGGAAATGTTTGCAGCAGAATTAGAACCAAGAAAAGATGTAAAAAAATATATGGAGCTGTTACTAAAAGAAGGGCATGAACTTTATTTAATTTCAAATCGTGTGTATCCTGATTATAAGTATCCAGAAAAAACAACAAAAAAATGGCTGCAGAAATACCAGATTCCTTATACTAAATTGATTTTTTCAAAAACCATTGATAAAAGTAGTGAATGTATAGAAAATAATATTGATATTATGTTTGATGATAGTGTAAGAAATTGTGAAATATTAAAGGGCTCAAATGTTCCTGTTTGTATGATGACTACAAAGCTAAATTATATACATAGAGGTTATTTACCATATGTTAGAAATTTTAAAGAATTGTATGAAAGAGTGAAAGATATGACTGAGAGAAAACATATAATATTAGATACTGACATGGCTAATGAAGTGGATGATAGATTTGCACTTACTTATTTAATGTCTTCATTAGACAATATAGAAGTAGATGCAATTACAATCGCACCATTTTGGAAAAGTGGATATGCAGAAGATTTATCAATCGCTGATGGTACTGAATTAAGTTATCAAACAACTTTGAAAATATTAGATATGATTGGTGCTTCTTCATATAAAGATAAAGTATATAAAGGTGCTACCGCTTATATGGAAGAGGCCAGTAATAATGAGGCCGTTGATAAAATAATTGAAATTAGTCAAAAAAATGAAAAAACTATTATTGTAGCAATTGGAACCATTACTAATATAGCGCTTGCGTTTCAAAGAGAACCAAGTATTATTGAAAAGGTAGAAATAATTTGGTTAGGTGGAAATAGTTTTTTAAGCCATCAAAATGAAGAGTTTAATTTTAGACAAGATATAAAAGCAGTAAGAACTGTGTTTGAATCGCAAGTTAGTTTAACGGTTATTCCTTGTAGAAATGTGGCCGCCAATTTAGTTACAACAAGTTTTGAATTAGAACATTATTTATTAAATTCTAATATTGGTAGATATTTATGTGAAGAATTTAAAAACTGTAAAAAGAAGCATTATAAAGATCTAGAGGATGAAATCGGTTCTAGTAAGACTTTATGGGATTTAAGTGCTATAGGATATTTATTAAATAAAGATTGGTTTGTAACAGAAAAAATAAGTTGTCCATATATCTTAGAGAATGGAATGTATGAAAAAACGGATAATAGGCATGAAGTAACATTCGTCAATGATTTATTTAGAAACAAAATTTTTCATGACTATTTTAAGAAAATGGAGCGATATAATGGAAAAGATATTAACTAGTGAAGAAGCCCTAAATCTAATAAATTCACTTCCTTCTGCAGGAAAAGATGATCATTGGAAAGCACATTCTATTTGTGTAGGAAATGCAGCAGCTATAATAGCTAAAGCTTTAAACTTAGACTGTGAAAAAGCTAAAGTTTTAGGTTATATCCATGACATTGGAAAAAGTGAAAATTATAAAATGCATGATGTAGCAGGATATGATCTTATTAAAAAACTAGGATATGAAGAAGAGTATGCCCATATTTGTTTAACGCATTCTTATTTGAATAATGATGTAGATTGTGTAGCGGGAGGACATCCTCCTAGAAATGAATTTCGCGATAATTTTATTAAAAATCATCAATATACAATTTATGAAAAAATAATTAATCTATGTGATTTAATGTGTAAAAAAGAAGTTATGACAGTAGAAAAAAGAATGATAGATTTATTGATGCGAAAGGGAGTCCATGATAATACGTATTACCATATTGAAGAAACCCTAAAATTAAAAGACGAAATTGAGAATAAATTAGGCTTTTCGGTTTATGATTTGTTTCCTGCTATTAAAGAACATTTGTAGGAGGAATTATATGAAAAATAAAAATTTAGCAGAATGCATTTTATTTTCTGTTTTTATGATAATAGGAATTACTTTTATAATTATTGGAGGAACCTGGTATTATATTGTAAGAGAAAAAGAGAATACCTGGGTTTCCACTCAAGCGACAATTATAGATATTGAAAAGTCAGAAATCTATAATTCAAAAATAGTATGGGTAGAATTCTCTATTAAAAATCATATTTATCAAGTAGAACTGCCAGAATATTATAGTAGTATGAAAATAGGAAAAAATATAATGATATATTATAATCCAAGTAATCCAAATGAAATTATAAGCAAAAACTTTTTAGGACATTTAATTTTTATTGGTATGGGAGTAGTATTTACAATAATTGGATTGGCGCCAACTATTTTAAAAATTTTTAAAAATCGTAAAAAGAAGAATTTAATGAAAAATGGGAAAAGAATTGAAGCAACTATCGATAATATATCTTTTAAAATGAACTATTCAGTAAATGGAAGGCATCCATATATTTTAGAATGCAGTTATGTTGATTTAGAAACAGGCGCAGTATACTTTTTTAAAAGTGATTCCGTTTGGTATTCAATAGAAACATTATTAGAGCATAATAATATTACGACAGTGCCAGTTTATGTTGACACAAAAAATTTAAAGAAATATTATGTTGATATTACAATGTTTGAAAAATATTTAGGAAAATAAGCCAATTTTTAGGCTTTTTTTGTATAATTTAAAAAAATACATTCACAATAGTAATAGGAGGAAATATATGAAAAAGAAAATATGTATTATAACCGTTTTGCTTTCGTTTTTACTTGTTGGATGTAATGCTGGAAAAACTTTAACAAATACTCCGACTAGACAAGTTGAAATATTTTTAAATAAGTATCAAACATTAGATAAAGACGTATTAGATGATTTGGATAAAGTAATTGCTAATGAAGAAAATTTTACTGGAGAACATCGAGAAAAGTATCGTAATATGATGAAATCCTCTTATCAGAAATTAGCATATCAAATAAAAGATGAGAAAGTAGATGGAGATACTGCTACAGTGACAGCAGAAATAGAAGTTGTTGATTATGGAAAATTACTTAGTTCAGCCAATGTATATTTAGAAGATCACAGGGAAGAATTCCAAGATGAGAATGGGGAATATGATGTAAAAAAATTTATTGATTATCGATTAGAAAAAATGAAAGATAACAAAGAAAAAGTAAAATATACAATTGATTTTCATTTAACTAAGAAAAATGATGAATGGAAATTAGATGATCTAAGTAAAACTGATGAGCAAAAAATTCAAGGAATTTATCAATATTAACATTGTGAAAGCAATGTTTTTATTATGAAAAAATACTCAAAGTAAGATACTTTGAGATTTTCCCCTGACCGCTATATAATACCATTTTTTTCCAGTTTGTCAAATAGAGCTAGTTCTTTAGTCCACGATAGTCTATGAGTTTTTTTTATTTAGTTTTACTTTAAAAAAATTTATTTCATAAAGTATCTTACTTTGAGAATATAAGGAGGGGTTTTTATGGAATATGTACTTACAAAGCCTGATTATGAGGATATTAGGATTTTAACAGCAGTTAGTGAATCAATATGGGAAAGCTATCAAGCCTTAGCAAGTTTAGAAATAGCTGGAAAAAAAGAAACGGCTGAATATCAAAGGGGAATAGAAAGGTTACGTTCTACATTGGGAATGGAACCAACACTTTATGGTAGACTAGGAAATTCTTTTCCAAAGTTAAGTTCTATTATTTCATATCTTCGTGCAATGCAAAATAGTGATGAGCGAAAAGATAGATTGGAAACGATCTTAGAAGGACAAAATAGTAGTATGGTAATAGAAAGAATTTCTAAAAAAATAGATAGCTCTTTGTCAATAAAGGATGAGATGAAACAAGATATAAAATCTATGATAAGTGAATTAGAATTGGATGAAGATGATGAAATGGTAGAGCAATTGTCAAAATCTTTAGAGGCTGGAGCAAATTTCATGAATGGATATATGGCTGTAGCCGAAAGTATGGAAGTTGATAAGTATGCTTGCTTTTTATCTGTTTTAAAGAAAATGATAGAGTCTCCGTTTTATAGAGATGTAAGAGAACAGCTTATTATGATGAAATATCGAATGGCATTTGTTTGTGGAAAAATAGAGGAAATGATGTTAAGACAAAATTTCGAAGTTTCTCCACAAGTTTATTTGCAAACAAGCTGTATAGGACAAATGGAAAAACAAGGTGAATTTACAACAACAATGGTATTGGTAAAATCAACTGTTTATACGATTAGAAAGCAAACCGATATGTTACTTTCTGATTATGATAATATAGTACTATCAAGTAAAGATAAAAAAGCGGAAGCTTTAGTAAGGGTATGTATGCTAAGAGCTGGTTTA
This sequence comes from uncultured Mycoplasmatota bacterium, assembly GCA_947426265.1. Taxonomy (GTDB): domain Bacteria; phylum Bacillota_I; class Bacilli_A; order RF39; family UBA660; genus MGBC102946. The sequence goes on from CANEDJ010000005.1 coordinate 17,450, forward strand.
ATGCTTTTACCAGGGGAATGTGTCTCTATAGAAAATGAAATGTTTCATGATACTATTGATTCAAGGGAATATGTAAAGGAACATCCTCAAAATAGTGAAATAGAAGAAATGATTATGGGAGCTTATCGCCAATATAAAAATGATAGAAATATACCAATTCAAGTTAGTTTTGTAAAATAGAGAAAGGAAACTTTCTTTTTTTTGTAATATACATTGACAGACATAGTATATTATAGTAATATATATTTCAAAGAGGAGGGATAATTTGTCAATTACTTCAGATATTATAAGAGGACATACTGAAACTATCATTTTAAGTCATTTATATGAAAAAGATAGTTATGGTTATGAGATTAATAAAATGATTAAAGACAAAACAGAGCACCAATACGAATTAAAAGAAGCAACCTTATATTGTGCATTTAAAAGATTGAAAGAAAATGGATACATAGAATCTTATTGGGGAGAACAAGCAGTTGGTGCAAGGAGAAGATACTATAGAATTACGGCTGAGGGTAAAAAATATTATGAAGAATGTAAACAAGATTGGGAAAATACAAAAAGGATATTAGATAAATTAATATAGGAGGATTTATGAATAAAATTAAAAATTATGTAGATGATTTATTTAAAGATATTAGAAAAACAAGAAAAAGTGAAGAGCTAAAAGAAGAATTACTTTCTGATTTAGAAGAAAAATATCAAGACTTAATAGCCAATGGAAAAAATGAAAAAGAAGCCTATCAAGAAGTAATTGGTGGGATTGGTGATGTAGATGAGCTTTTGGAAGAGTTAAAAGAGCCTACTGAGGATTTAGAAACTAGAAAAAGAACTGCGTTTGTTGTTTCTCTTTCTGTTGGATTATATATTCTGGCCCTTATTAGTACTATTATATGTGATGAATTATTGGAGCTTCCAGACACCATAAGTGCAGTTAGCTTTTTTGGAATAGCTGGAATCGCTACTTGTATTTTAATCTATCACTTTATGTCAATTCCAAAATATCAGAAAATGGATGATAGCTTTGTAGAAATAAGAAAAGAAAAAATAGATGCTAGAAATAAAAATAAACAATTATTAAGTGCATTAGATACAATTGTTTGGTTACTTATTTTGATTATTTATTTCTTAATTAGTTTCTTGTTTGATTGTTGGTATATCAGTTGGATATTATTTTTAGTGGGCCCACTAGTAACAACAATTGTTCATTTGTTAGTAGGAGGAGATGAGTAATATGAAAGAGAGTACTAGAATTATATTGGTTATCATTTGCGCACTTCTCTCTTTACTTTTAATAGGCGTATTAGTATGTGGAATTGTATTTAGAGAAAACTTTTATGAAGGGGAATTAAAAATGGTAAAAGAAGAACAATATTCATTGGAAAATATAGAAGAAATTGTTGTAAATACTCCAAGAGGAGATGTTCAAATCTTTAGAACAAATGAAGATAAAATTAAAATTGTAGAAAAAGCAAGTAGAAGAGTAAAAGAGAAAGATTTATTTTCTTCTTCAATAAAGGATGGTACTTTAAAAATAATAGATGAAAAAAGGAACTTTTGTTTTGGATTCTGCTTTCTTTCAAATATCACTTATGAAGTATATATTCCAGCTTCTTATCAAAATAAATTATCAATTAAAACAACATCAGGAGATATTGAATTAAATGGAGAAGAGGAATCTTATCAAAATGTGAAATTAATATCTGTGTCAGGTGATATTAAATTAAAAGGTAAAATTTCAACAAATAATATAAATATGAAAACGACATCAGGAGATATTGAAATGAATTTTTTAAATAGTACCTCTATTGAAATAAATTCTGTTTCAGGGGACATTGATAGCAGAACTATAGAAGGAAAAGAAACAAAAATTAACACAACATCAGGAGATATTGAACTAGAATGGATAAAAAGTGAAGTAGAAGTAATTAGTGTAAGTGGAGATGTTGAATTAGACCATTTTAGTCCAATTGGAAATTCAAATTTTAAAACAACATCAGGAGAAATAGAAGTTATGTTAGATAAAAAAGCATCTGTAAAATTGCATGGAGATAGTGTTTCAGGAGATATTCGTTTTCCAAATTCAGAATCTATATTAGGTAGTGGTGAGAATTCTATCTCATTTAAAACAGTTTCAGGAGATATTAAAGTGAGAGTTATTGGGGAAAAGTAACTCTTTTTTTTGAATAACTAGTCCTATTTTTACATACTCTGTATTAGGTGATAGTATGAAAAAAATCATTGTAGTATTTATTTTAGGGATATTATTTATAAATTCTGTAGAAGCAATGGATACAAGTGCTAGCTGTGCAATTGTGATGGACCAAAATAGCAATCGTATCATTTATTCAAAAAATATTCATAAAGTAAGAAGTGTTGCAAGCATATCTAAAATTATGACAGCTGTTTTGGCCATAGAATCAGGAAAATTAGATGAAAAAGTAACTGTAGGAGAAGAAATATTAAAAGCATATGGTTCAGCAGTATATTTAACAGTAGGTGAAACTTTAACACTAAGAGATTTAGTATATGGATTGATGTTACGAAGTGGAAATGATGCTGCCTTAGCAATTGCAACTTATGTAAGTGGAAGTGTTGATAAATTTGTAGAAGATATGAATAAAAAAGCGGTTCAAATTGGAATGAAAAATACTACATTTCACAATCCGCATGGATTAGATGAAGAATCTGGCAATATGTCTACTGCTTATGATATGGCTATTTTAACAAGCTATGCAATGAAAAATGAAGATTATAAAAAAATAGTAGGAACGAAAAAATATAGTCTTAAAACAAACAAAAATAATTATTTGTGGAAAAATAAAAATAAGTTATTAAATACGTATCAATACACAACAGGAGGAAAAACAGGATTTACAGAAATTGCCAAAAGAACCTTGGTTTCTACAGCGAGTAAAGATAATACAGATTTGGTCGTAGTAACCTTAAATGATGGGAATGATTTCAATGATCATAAAAGCTTATATGAAGAAGCATTCTCTAGTTACAGAACTTATACAGTTTTAGAAAAAGGAAATGTAAACATTCCTGGAGAAGACTATTATTATGATGATGACATCTATTTGAAAAATGAATACAAAATGATGCTGAGAGATGATGAAAAAGGTAATATTATATTGAAATATGAACTAGAAAAAAAAAGAAATTATAAATCTGGAGACCCAATTGGAATTGTAAAGGTTATGCTAGATGACAAAGAATTTTATCAAGATACATTATATGTAAACAAAAAAGAGATTTCTTCAAAAAAAACATTTTGGGATACAATAATCGGGTGGTTTCATGATAAATAAAATTTGGGCATTTTTCATTATAATAGGAAGTATATTTTGTATTGCAACAGGAAAAACAGACATCTTAAATGAAGAAATTTTAAAAAGTGCGAAAACAGGATTTGATATGGCTTTAGAATTATTTCCAGTAATGGCATTGTGGCTTGGAATTATGAATATTGCAAGTGTATCAGGATTACTAAATAAACTTGCACATCTTATCTCTCCATTACTAAGAAAATTATTTCCAGAAATCCCTAAAAATCATGAATCACTGAGCTACATTGCTTCTAATATTGTCATTAATATGGCAGGACTTGGAAGTGCAGCTACGCCATTTGGATTAAAAGCAATGAAATCATTACAAGAATTAAATTCCAAAAAAGATACAGCAAGTAGAAGTATGATTACCTTTTTAGTTTTAAATACGAGTGGTGTAACCATTATTCCAACAACCATTATTTCACTTCGTATGATGTATGGAAGTAGTAATCCTACAGGAATTGTAGTAGCCTGTATTTTGGCAACTCTTTGTTCAACAACAGGAGGATTAATTATTGATAGATTAATAGCAAGGAGAAAAAAATATGCTAAAAATACTGTCTAGTTTAATGATTCCACTCATGGTACTTTTAGTACTAATATATGGGATTTTAAAAAAAATAGATGTTTACGACGTTTTTATAGATGGTGCGAAAGAAAGTTTTGGAATGATATTAGAATTATTGCCAACATTACTTGGAATGATTTTAGGAATTAATATATTTCTAAAAAGTGGAGTGTTAGAATTTGTATTAAAGGGATTTGAACCATTTTTTCATTATTTAAAAGTCCCTCTGGAAATTGTTCCAATGGCTATTATGAGACCCATATCTGGAAGTTCAACATTAGCAATTCTAAATAATATTTATGAAACCTTTGGACCAGATGGATATTTAGGAACATTAGCCTCTGTCATACAAGGCTCTACAGATACAACATTCTATGTATTAACTTTATATTTTGGAAGTATTGGAATTAAGAAAATTAGATATGCAATGTGGGCAGGGCTATGTGCTGATTTAATAGGTATTATAGCGAGCATAACTATTGTGAACCTATTATTTTAAAGATTGTTTTTTATAAATCTTTATGATATGATTAATAATAGGTGATAACTATATGAAAAAAGAACATTATTGGATAATTGGGGTTGTTGTAGGCCTTATTGTAATGATTGGATTACTTCTAACTTTTATTTTATTAAATAATAAGGGGACAATCACTTTAAAATGTGTAAAAACAGAAAAGGACACATTGGTAGATGGTATTTCAACTTTTACGATACGATTTAAGAATGATAAAATTAAATTGGTAGAGTCAAAAAATGAAACGATTGTAAAAAGTGAAGCAGCAAAATCTAATATTGATTCTCTTTATAATGCGATTCAAACCCAATTTGGCGATTATAAAAATGAAAAAGGTGTTATTATTAAAACTGCGAAATTGAGTGACCGAATAACCTTTACAATTACTGTAGATGCAACTGAAAATCCTGATAGAGTAGAAATTGTGGGTTCTTCTTTAAAAAATAATATGAGTTATGAAGAAGTCAAAAAAGAGTTAGAAAATAGAAAGTTTACTTGTGAGTAAATTTTTTTTATGCGAATTTCTAAATGGTCTTTTCATTGCTTTTTCTTGGTTCTTACTGTATAATCGAGAGAGGTGATGTAAATGGAGCGTTTACAAAAAATAATTGCAAATAGAGGATACTGTTCAAGAAGAAAAGCAGAGGAATTAATACAAAAAGGAAAAGTAAAAGTGAATGGTGACGTAATTACAACTTTAGGCGTTAAAGTAAGTGAAAAAGATGAAGTTATGATAGATGGAAATGTTTTAGCGAATGAACAAAAGGAATACTATTTATTATATAAACCTAGAGGGATTATTACTTCTACAAAAGATGAAAAGAATAGAAAAACGGTTACAGATTTAATACCTACTAAAGCTAGAATTTATCCAGTTGGAAGACTAGATTATGATACAAGTGGAATATTATTATTAACCAATGATGGAGAACTTACAAATGCTTTAATTCATCCAAAAAATGAAATTGACAAAGTTTATGTAGCCAAAGTAAAAGGTTTTGTAACACCAGTTCATTTAAAAGCATTAAGTAATGGCGTTATAATAGAGGGAAAAAAGACATCAAAAGCAAAATCGAAACTAAAAAAATATGATAAAAAAACGAATACATCTATTGTAGAATTAGTCATACATGAAGGTAGAAATCATCAAGTAAAAAAAATGTTTGAGGTATTAGGGTATGATGTACTGAAATTAAAAAGAGAGCAGTTTGGATTTTTAAATCTTTCTGGTTTAAAATCTGGAGAATATCGGAGATTAACACCAAAAGAAGTGAAAATCTTATACAGTGAAATGAAAAAAAATTAGAGTTTTCTCTAATCTTTTTTATGCAACTTTTTCTTCTTCATAGCCAATTGCTCTAGTAGGACAACCTTCGATTGCAATTGCAACATCTTCTTCTCTATCTTCTGGAATCGTATCCATAATTACTTCAGCAGTATCGTCGTCGCCAAAGGCAAATAAATCTGGATACATTCCTGCACAAGATCCACAACTAATACAAGCAGCTTTATTTACTTTTAATTTTTCCATTATTTTTCCTCCTCTTTTCATTATAATAGAAAGAATATAAAAAATGCAAGAGAGACTTTAAAAAAAGTGTAAAATATGGTATTATGATAGTGATAAGGTAGGTGGTACATTGAAAAGCAGGATGGAACGATATTATGAGGTAGACTCAGATACTAGTAAAAGAACAAAAAAGAATGCAGATTTGTATCAGAAAATTTATGAAACAGATGAATATAGCAATATAGAAGGAATCGCAACCACACTAAAACCAAACGAAATTGACATTTCTAAAATTAAAGAAATGCTTAAAAATAGAGATGAAAAAACGAGAAAAGAAAAAGATTTGAAAGAATTAATGAAAAGACCTGTACCAAGAGAAGTACCAGAACCTACAACATTTGAACAAGATGAAAAAAACTATGATATTAGAGATATTTTAAACAAAGCTAAAAGTGAAAGAAAAGAAGAAGACAATCATCATAAATTAAGACACACTTCTTATGATATTTTTGAAAATGTAAAAAAAGAAATCCCAAAAGAAGAAGAGGAAGAAGAGTTAAAAGAGTTAATTCATACAATTACAAATACCAGTATGTTAAATAAGTTAGGAGACCAAGAACTAAGTTTAGGATTATTAGATGAATTAAAGTCAGATACAATGGTTGGAGACCCTTCTTCTATAAAAGCGGCACTAGAAGAAGAAAAAGCAGCTATGAAAGATGACAATTTCATAGAAGAAGATGATGATAAAAAGAACATGGATAAAACTTTCTTTACATCAAATATGAAATTTAAAGATGAAGATTTTGATGAATTACAAGAAATGGGAAAAAACTTAAAGAAGAATGATACCATTATGAATATTTTAATTTTTATCCTATTAGTTGTATTTACTACCAGCATTATATTTTATTTTTTGAGATAAAAATTGATTATGAAAACAGATTTTTAAAGTCTGTTTTTTTGATATTTGAATCAAAAATAAAAAACTACATTTTTTTGTAATTTTTTATAGTCATAAGAAAGATGATGAGAGGGATTACAAAGAAAAATCCAAAGCAAATAAATGGGGCTAAGTGAAGTGTAATAAAATTAGCAATTGTATTATTTTTAAAAATATGTTCCACTGCAAAAATTAAAAGAATAGAAAATATATAAATAACAGGATTAGAAGCCTTATCAGGAAGTTTCCAATCATCTTTTAAGAATTGTAGTATAAAATATAATCCAAGTACAATAAAAGCAAATAAGTCAAATAACCAATGAAGCGCAATAACACCCTCTACACGTGTGATAAATCCACTTAATGAAATTAGCTTTAAAGAATGATATTCAGGATATTGATAAAGAAGCGCTAAATGTGGTCCAAATACAGAAATGATAAAAAAAGTAGTAGCGAATAAAGTCGCAGAACTTAAAAAATACGTAATGATAATATTTCTGTTATAATGTTTTGTTTGAAAAACACTGTTTTTAGGAATCGCACTTAAAATGAATAAAGGTAGTACATTAAATGCAATATAAGACATACCGCCTTTTAAAACAGGAAACCATCCAAACTCTAATATTGGTTTTAAATTACTAAAATCAGCTTCTCTCAAAAGTCCAAAACTGGCTAAGAGAAAAAGTAGAACTGCGAAGTAAAGTAAAACAAAATGTGTTCTAGCAATAATGGTAAGCCCTTTTGTTAAAATGTAGGTAATTGCTAAAAAAAACATAATCGCAATTGCAAGTGTAGGCGTTTTATTGAGATATTGCGAGGAAATAAAACCAATTAAATTATAAAATGTAACAATAACAGAAATGGTAACCCCAAATGTTAATATACCATTAATGATTTTTCCAAAAGTGTTTCCAAAAAGTTTTTTATTTAGCGAAAAAATGGTATCATTTGGATAACGATTGCTAAGATATAGAAACAAACCAAAAGGGAGGAGTCCTAATAAAGTACCTAACAGAATAGAAATCCAAGCATCTTGTTTGGCTAAGTGTAACACATTACTAGAAGTAACCCCCAAAAAACTTGCTCTGATGATAAAATAATACAAACAACAAATTTCTAAGCTTCGTAGCTTTTTTCTATTCATGTATTTCCTCCTTAATTGTTTTTTCTAAAGAACCTTTATGTTCTAAAACGACATCTGTTTTTATTTTAACTTCTAGATTTGGAAATCCTTCTTCATTCCAATTTTTTTTCATTTTTTTCCACTCTTTCGGATAAGTTTTATGAATCATACTTCCATATCCGAAAATATCACTTTTGTATGTTTTTTGTGCAACCTCTAATCCTTTGTTTACATTCTTCTTTAATTCTTTTTCCGTTGCTTTTTCAATTTCCTCAATGACTTTAGGGTCTTCTAAATCTATCTTTTGATTGATTTCATTAATGTTTCCTGTTCCAGTAATGGAAACTTCTATGATTGGTTTTTCATCTTTTATTTTCACACTTGTTTTTGTTTTTATTGTAGAAAGTGAAATTGTAGTAGGACTCTCTTTATAATCAAAAGTCAAATACATTAAGCCAATATTTCCATTTAAAACATTAATTCCTCTATTTTCATCTTTGGAAGTCCAACCAAGTAATTTATCACCTTTAAAGATTCCTACTGTGCTCATTCTGATTGCCGCATCTGGTTCTGTTTGTTTTACATTGTCTTCTTTTTCTCCTTCTTCTGTTTTTCCATCAATCATAACACTATTGATATAAGGTTCTTTGCCAGGTTCTAATAATTCTTTTAAAAAGGAATTGTAAGTTACTTTTGTGATAATTGCTTGTAAATCATAAGTTTCTTCAATATTAATCGCAATACTTTGTGATGGAAAAGCCTCTAATGGAGATAGAATTTTCAAAGTATCTTTGGCTTTGCAATCACGAGCAAGAATGATGTAGAACATTTTTCTTGATTGGGGGTCACGAAATAAATAATCCAAGATTTTATTTAATCCTTCTTTGGCAACTTCTTCTGAAACCACAACGACAAGAAGATGTCTGATGTATACTTCTTTCGGACTTTTTAATTCGATATTTTTAATGGCCTCCATAATTGTTTTTCCTTTTGCATCAATGACAATTGTTTGAGATTCTCCTTCTTTGGAATTTCCTTGTATTTTTTGTGCATTGGAAATGAGCATACCAACTTTATATTCATTTCCTTCTTTGTCAATTGAAATACCAGTTGAGATACTAAGGTCACTGAGTTCTCTATAATTCCAGCAACCAGTTAAAAAGAAACAGAAAGAAAGTACAATGATAATTTTCCACTTCATTAGTTTTCCTCCTTTAATCTTGTTTGATTTTTATCTGTTAAATATCTTGGACGCTTTGTTAAACGATTGATAGGGAATTTGATGATACTATCTTTCCAAGCCCGTAAATCCAGTGGGCTAAATGGCACTAAGTAAGGAACATCTAAAGTTTCCATACTGACAAGTTTGATAATTAAAATCAACATTGCTACTAAAAATCCAATGAGACCCATGAAGACTGATGTAAAAATAAATATAATTTTCCAGCTTCGAAGAGCATTAATCATATCAATATCAGAAAATGCCATTTCACAAATAGAAGTAACCGCAACAATAATAACAACAATAGGGGAAACAACTCCAGCAGAAACAGCAGCATCACCTAACACCAGTGCTCCTACAATACTCATGGCAGTTCCAGCTGCACTAGGAGCTCTTAAATCGCTTTCTCTTAAAACTTCAAATGTAATTCCAAACAATAAGACTTCTAAGACAGTTGGAAAAGGAACTCCTTGTTGCTGCATGGCGATAGAAATTAAAAATTCATCTGGAATTAATTCATGATTGAATGTGGTAAGAGCAATATATAAAGCTGGTGTAATAATTGTAATAAAAAATGCTAATGTTCTTAAAACTCTTGAAAAGGTAACATTAGATGCTTTTTCATAATAGTCTGTAGGGGCATGTAAGAAACTGATTAAAGTAGCAGGTGTAATGAGTACAAACGGAGTGTTTTCTACAACGATTGCTATTTTCCCATCTAACAATTCTCCACAAACCATATCTGGTTTTTCTGTTGTAATAATTTGTGGAAAAGTGGAACGTTGCTTTCCTTCTAAAAATTTTCTAATATAACCACTATCTAATATCGCATCAATATCAATTTGCTTTAATTTTTTTAAAATGTCATTGACTCTTTTTAAGTCAACAATATCCTTGATATAGGCAACTGCAACTTTTGTTTTACTTCTTCTTCCTACTGTAATTTCAGAAAACCAAAGATTGGGGTCTTTAATTCTTTTTCGAATTAATCCAAGATTCATATTATGGTTTTCAGTAAAACTATCTTTTGGACCTCTAATAACAGGTTCAGAAGAGGACTCTGTTACACCTCTGTCTAGTTGAGTTCTGGTTTCAAGAACAATTGCTTTTTCGCTACCATCAACAAAAATGCAAGTAAAACCAGAAGATAGATAGTAAAAAATACTATCAAAATCATCCGCAGTAGATAGTTTACTATTCGGAATTGTATTTTCTAATCTCGTAAATAAATCAGTAAAAAAAGTAGTTGTTTTATTGTATTTTACATCTTCACTGATATTTTTCATGATGAAGTCACTAATTTTATCATCACTACTAACACTTTCAAAATAGACATAAGAAATCTGTTTTTTTCCTATTTTAATGGTTCTACTATAAAAGTCTGGACTATTTCCAATAGCCAGTTTAATGATCTCTATATTTTTGGAAGAAACTTTCTCTATTTTTTTCATAAACATCCCTCAATTTTATTATTATCAAAAACTTTATAATTTATAAGCTTTGTTTCATTGAAATCAAAAAAGTTTCTGTGTATAATAAAGTTGGAATTTGTGGTGATAGTATGAATTTATTAGATAGAAAAGTGGTTACAATTGATGCTTTAGACCATCAAGGAAGAGGAATTGCTCATATAGATCATTTTGTCATTTTTGTTTTTAATGCTTTAGTTGGAGAGGAAGTAGAGATTGAAATTGTGAAAATAAAGAAAAACATTGTAGAGGCAAAAGTCATAAAAATTTTAAAAGCAAGTCCTGAAAGGATAGAAAGTGTTTGTCCATATTTTAAAGAATGTGGTGGATGTGACTTATTACATACGTCCTATCAAAATCAACTTTTTTATAAAGAAAACAAAGTAAAAGAAATTATGAGAAAGTTTGCTAGATTAGAAAATGTTGTAGAAAGTATTGTACCAAATGATAATGTATATGGATATCGTAATAAAGTGACGTTTCAAGTAGAAGAGAAGGTTGGCTTTTATGGAAAAAGGAGTCATAAAATTATAGAGATTGATAAGTGCTTTTTAATACCAGATATTATGAATGAATATTTGTCTATTTTAAAACGTGAAATGAATTTCTCTTTTGTGAATCAAATTATGATGCGACAGAGTGAATATGAGCAAAAGATGATGATTGTATTTGATGTAACAAAAGAATTCTCTAATTCGCAAGTACCATTAAACGAGTTATCTAATGTATCTGTTTTAATAAAAAGAGAACATAATTATGAGGTACTTCTAGGAGATGATTTTTTACTAGAAAAAGTAGGAGACTATATATTTAAAATTTCTCCAGAGTCTTTTTTTCAAGTGAATACAAAACAAATGGAAAAACTTTATCAGATTGTTTTAGACCATACTGGACTTAGCAAAGATGAGAAAGTTCTAGATTTGTATTGTGGAACAGGAACAATTGGGATTTATTTGAGTAAAAAAGCAAATGATATTTTAGGAATTGAAATGAATGAGAGTGCGATAGAAGATGCATTTTGGAATAAAAAACAAAATTGCATTCATAATATCAATTTTATGTGTGGAGATACTGGCAGTGTACTAAAAGAAGCATCGTTTCAACCTGATTTAATTGTTGTTGACCCACCAAGAGCTGGATTAGATGAACTTGCTATTTCAGAAATTAAAAGAATTCATGCTCCAAAAGTTGTTTATGTTTCTTGTGACCCAGTAACATTGGCACGTGATATCAACAGATTAGAGCAAGATTATGAGGTTATGACTATTATTCCCGTAGATATGTTTTCTAATACCTATCATGTGGAATGTGTGTGCATGTTAAATAGGCGGTAAACTATTATAAATAAAGAGAAAGCGGGTTATTTAGCAAGGAACAAAAAAATATTGTATAGTTGAAATATTCTTTAATTTGAAATAAAGATTTTTCATTAGAAATATTATATAATTATTACAAGGAAGTGATAGAATGCTTAAACTTATTGATGCAGAAGAAAAATATTTAAAGGAATACAAAGAAGCATATATTTTATCTTTACAAGAAATAGAAAAAGGCAATATTAAAAAACATGATTTAATGTTTTTTAATCCTGATGAAGTTGATATTATACAAAAATGTAAAGATAGTAGAGATAGAAGCAAACTAAACCCAAATTATGTTCCTTCTTACGATTATTTTTTAGTTGACGATGATAAGTTTATTGGAAGAATAAATATTAGAGTTGAATTAACACCAGTTTTATTAAACTATGGTGGAAATATTGGTTATGGAATTCATCCAAAATATTGGAAAATGGGATATGGGACAGCGATTTTAAAATTAGGGTTAGAAAAAGCGAAAGAATTAGTGTCACAAAATAAAGTATTAGTCACTTGTGATGATGATAATATTGGTTCATATAAAATTATAGAAAAAAATGGTGGAATACTAGAAAATAAAGTTGAAAATACAGATGAATACGAAACATTTTTAACAAGAAGATATTGGATAAATATAAAGTAGGTGTTTTATGGAAATCAAGAAAAAAGATATGTTTAAAACTGAGTGGCGCCGATGTTTAGAAAAAGAATATAAAACTGAATATTTTAAATTTGATAACTTTGAAGGTATTGTGAGTTTGTCTAAATTTAAAAAGTTAACTGGTCCATTAGTTATAAATTATGAATTTGGTGATATAAAAATAGCTGATGATGATTATACATGGGTACAATTTGCTTTTAAAAATCAAAATTTTTGGTTAACTGCTATGTATGATGATAAAGAGAATTTAATAGAATTATATTTTGATATCACAAACGGAAATTACTTTGATGATTTAAAAAATCCATATTTTTATGACCTATTTTTAGATATAGTGGTAACAAAACAGAAAGAAATCTATATAGTTGATAAAAATGAATTACAAATGGCTTTAGATGATAAAGCTATTACAAAAGAGGAATATGATAAAGCTCAATCAGTTGTCAATTGGCTATATAATTATATAAATGAAAATAAAGAGCGAATAATCGATTATTGTTATCAATGTTTACAGCAAATGAAATAGCTAATATCAAAAAATCCAAAAAGAGATATTTATTATACTATTCAGTTGAATGTTGAACATAAAAATTATTCAAATCAATTAATTTATTTATACTTGATTTATTTGATATAGATTTTAAGTCTAGAACTATTGTATCGCATAACTAATATATGCTTATATGCTAGTTTAAATAAAAAAGTATATATAAAGCAAGGGGCGTGAAAATGAAAAATGAAGTAATAACAGAATTAATAATATATGAATCAAACGATGGAAATATAAAATTAGATGTTAATTTAGAAAATGAAACAGTTTGGTTATCTTTAGAACAAATGACAAGATTATTTGGAAGAGATAAATCGGTAATTTCCAGACATATAAAAAATATATTTGAAGAAGGTGAATTAGAAAGAAATGATTCAACAATTGCAAATTTTGCAACAGTTCAAAAAGAAGGAACCAGAGAAGTTGAAAGAAATATAGATTATTATAATTTAGATGTAGTAATTAGTGTCGGTTATAGGGTTAAATCTTTAGAAGGTGTGAGATTTAGAAAATGGGCGACAGCAAGAATTAAAGAATATATTATTAAAGGTTATACTATGGATGATGAACGTCTTAAAAACTTGGGTGGTGGCAAATATTTTTATGAGCTTTTAAATCGTATTAAAGATATAAGGTCATCAGAAAAAGTATTATATAGACAAGTTCTTGATTTATATGCTACTGCTATTGATTATAATCCTAATGCTGAAGAAACTATAAAGTTTTTTAAGATAGTTCAAAACAAGCTTCATTTTGCGACCCATGGTAATACTGCAGCAGAGGTAATTTATAATCGTGCAGATGCAAATAAACCTTTCATGGGTCTTACAAATTTTAAAGGAGAATTGCCGAGTATTAATGATATAGAAATTGCTAAAAATTATCTAACTGAAGAGGAATTAATAATGTTAAATAACTTAGTGTCAGGTTATTTTGATTTCGCAGAATTTCAAGCTATGAAACATAAACCGATGAGAATGAAGGATTATATTAAGCAATTAGATAAAATATTAGATTCCTTAGATGCAAATATTTTAATAAATGCAGGTAAAATAAGTCATAAGGAAGCAGTGAAAAAAGCCAAATTAGAATATGACAAATATCAAATAAAAGAACTTAGCTCCATTGAAAGAAAGTATTTAAATTCAATTAATAAAATTAATGAGATTGCTGATAAATTAAGCAAAAATTAATTATACATAATAAATGTTGTACCTATTTTTTTGTATATTATGGCATAGCCAGTTATAAGCAAACATATAAAAGTAAATTTATTTATAATGTATATTCTGAAATTACTGAGTGTGTATGTATTTTGAAGTATAGATAAGGAATTGGATAAAAAATGTTAAAGGTAAATGGTAAGATTGCTGAAATAAAAAAGACAAGATTTATATTGTCAAAATATATTCATAATGGAATACCATCTGGATATTGTGGACATTTAGAAGTAAAGTTTGAAATTGATGGAAAAGATGGATATTTTGATTTTGATGTAGATGTTATAAAAGATAAAAATATTTTTTATTATGAAAATAAAGAATATTGTTGTATTCCAGAAGATAATATAAAAGAAATTAATTATTTAGAAATATTTGATACCAATACATTTTACGATATTGGAACATTTTTTAATAAAATGACAGTAAAGTTTAAAGAAATAAAAAATAAGAAAATACATGTTCAAATCATGGTTGATGAAACCGTAGTATCTTTAGAATTTGATGATGATGTAAACATAGTTATATGAGGACTATAAAATAAAAAATCCTAATTTTTTAGGATTTCTTTTTGTCATTAAATAAGTTATCTAAACGTTCTTTTTCTCTTAAAAAAGCATCTTTTTCATCATTGTTTAATGTAACGACTTCTTCAATCATTTTAATAATATTGTCGATTGTTGAAATTAAATTAGGGCTCTCATCAATAAAGTCTTTTTTTGTAGAAATTTTAAGTAAACTAGAAGTGAAACTATCATATAAAGAATTGATACCAACTAAAGAAATACTATCAAATAAATTATGGTTGATTAACAAGTTTCTGTTTAATTGAATATCTTTATATAAAACTAAAATTTCTATTTCACTTTTTTTACTTTCGACATTAAAAGTAATCATATTAGAAATTAAAGTTAATCCATCTAAAGCACTTTTTAAAATTTGATTGTTTTTTTCTAATTCTTTTACATAAATTTTGCTATTCTTTTTTACATTTGAAATAGAAATGAATAGAAAACTTGCTAAGATTCCTACAATAACAGCAACCAAATTATTAATCAATAATTCATTGTTTTTTTCAATTAATCCTTCACAGAATTTAATTGCTACCAAAAATAGAGCGATTGATAATAATGCGATAGCGAGATGACTCTTTAATAAATTTCTATAGGCTTTAACATATTTCTTTTTTTCTTTCATACTGAACACCCCCTGTACCTGTATGAACCCTATAATCATTGTATCATAAAATATCGAAAAATCAATAAATTTAGCAAATTCTCTTAAAAAATGATAGAAAAAATAATTTTGTGATAAAATAAAATAGGAAATGAGGAGTATATGAAAAAAAGAGTTATCAGAATAGTAGGAATTATACTTTTTATTATTTTAGGAATTTATTTAGGCTTTTTATTTTATAAAGATTATCAAATTCGTCATGCAAAAATAGAAGTAATTTTAAAAGAAGACTTATCAATGGAGTTTGGAGAAGAAAAGAAAATATCAGATTTTGTTATGCATATAAATGGAGAAAAAATTTTAGATGATAAAAAAATATCTTATCAAAAAATAGGAAAGCAAAAAGTTTCATTTTCATATATAAATGAAGATAATATAAAAGTTTCTTATCAATTTGAAGTAGAAATAAAAGATAGCATAGAACCATTTGTGTGGTTAGGAAAAACTTACCGTGTTCAAAAAGATAAAGAGATTGATTTGTTAGAAGCCATACAATATGGTGATAATTATGATAGTCATCCAAATTGTATCATAGAAGGAAGTTATGATTTGACTACAATTGGAAAATATCCTTTGACATTTGTAATATCAGATTCTAGTGGAAATACTTATAGACATGATTTTATATTGGATGTTTATGAGCCAAATCCAGAAGAAAAGCCATCAGCTGAAACAAACTATATTGATTTTGAAGAAATTAAAAAAAATCATAAAACAGAAAAAACCAAAATAGGACTGGATATATCAAGTTGGCAAGGTGATGTTGATTTTGAAAAAATAAAAGAAGCAGGGGTAGAATTTTTATTTGTTCGTGTAGGTAGCAAAAGTTCTCCAACAGAATATTTTGTAGATAAAAAATTTGAACGAAATATGGAATTGGCACGCCAATATAAAATACCAGTAGGAATTTATTATTATTCTTATGCTGGGAGTGAAAAGGATGCAAGAGAAGAAGCAAAGTGGGTCATAAAACAATTAAAAGATTATAAAATTGATTTGCCTGTTGTATTTGATTGGGAGGAATGGAACAATTTTAATTTCTATCGTGTCAGTTTTTATGAATTAACAAAAATTGCGGAAGCTTTTTTAGAAGAAATAGAAAAGGCAGGATACCAAGGAATGCTTTATAGTAGTAAAAGTTATTTAGAAAATGTTTGGTATCAAACGAAATATGACATTTGGCTTGCCCATTATACAAGTAAAACAAACTATGAAGGAACATATCAATATTGGCAAATGACTAGTAGTGGGAAAATAGATGGAATTAAAGGACCTGTAGATGTAAATATTTTTTATCAATAACAGATTTTTGGAATCTGTTTTTTTAAAGAAAAGAATGATATAATAAGGTTGGTGAATAAGATGGAACAGGAAATGGAAGAAATATTTGAGCAAGCCAATAAGCAATTTTTAAAGAATCATGTTGCACTGTTAGAGTCTGATGTATCAGAAAGAACCTTGTGTGGGGCTTTAATGATAGAATTGCATGAGATTTTAAAGAATACCTCTTATGCAGAGTATTATGCCGATGTTGAATATAATAGAAGTACAAATGGAACCATTAAAACTTGTGCAAAAAGAATAACGAATGAAGTAAAAGAAATAAAAATTAATTGTGATTTAATTGTACATTCTAGAGGTACAAAATCGTTAGATAATTTGATTGCAATTGAAATGAAGAAAAGTAGAGCTAAAAAAGCATCTAAAGATAGTGATAGAGATAGATTAAAAGCTTTAACAATACATGATTTTGATGGAACTATCAGTAGTGATGGAAAAACAATTCCTAAATATGTTTGCAATTATCAATTAGGAGTTTATTACGAAATTAATGATAAATATCGTTCCATTTTAATTGAATATTATCATCAAGAGGTATGTACAAATTCTTATACAATAGCTTATTAGAGGGATTTTATGTTTTATTATAGTTTATTCATAATGAATCTTATTTCATTTGGAATGTGTTATAATGATAAAAAAAGAGCAATCAAACATAAATATAGAATCCCAGAAAGTGTTTTACTTGGAATATCTATTATGGGTGGTGCATTTGGATTTTGGTGGGCAATGTATTTATTCCATCATAAAACGGGGCATTTAAAATTTTTAATTATAGAACCATTATGCATTGTTTTATGGATTGTTTTCATTTTATTAGAGAGGGGAATTATATGATAACTTTTATTTGGTATCCAAAATGTAGTACTTGTAAAAAGGCAAAGGAGTGGCTAGAGGAACATCATATAACTTATGTAGAGCGACATATTGTAGAAAATCCACCAACATATGAAGAGCTTAGTTTATGGTATCAAAATAATATTTATGAATTGAAAAGATTTTTTAATACAAGCGGAAATTTATATAAGGAAATGAATTTAAAAGATAAACTACCAAAAATGACAGAAGAAGAACAATTAAAGTTACTTAGCACAAGTGGAATGCTTGTACGTAGACCACTTGTAATAGCAGAACAAGGAATTTTAATAGGATTTAAAGAAAAAGAATGGGATGATTTTTTTTAGATAAAAAGTGATGTGAGACTAAAAGAGAATGTTTGATGTAAGGTTATTTTTAGATGAATGAGTGAATAAAATAGAGGCAAAGGTCATAGGAGGATAAAAATGAATATTGAGAAATTATTAGGAATAAAATATCCGATTATATGTGGGGCAATGGCCAGAATCGCAGATGCAACATTGGCAGCAGCTGTTTCAAATGCAGGTGGATTAGGAATTATTGCTGGAGGCGGACTTAGTAAAGAAGAATTAAAGGCTGAAATTAGAAAATGTAAAGAGCTAACTTCTAATCCATTTGGAGTTAACATTATGCTGATGGCGTCAAATAAAGATGAGTTAGCAAATCTTTTAATAGAAGAAAAGGTTTCTGTAGTAACAACAGGAGCAGGGAGTCCTGAAGCGTACATAAAAATGTGGAAAGAAGCAGGAATTAAGGTGATACCAGTTATTGCCAGCGTAAAACACGCAAAAAAAATGGAAGCTTTAGGCGTAGACGCAGTAGTGGCAGAAGGAACAGAAGCAGGTGGCCATATTGGGAGTACAACAACAATGTGTTTGATTCCACAGGTTGTAGATGCAGTATCCATTCCAGTAATTGCTGCAGGAGGTATAGCAGATGGAAGAGGTATGAGAGCTGTAGAAATATTAGGAGCTGCTGGAGTACAAATTGGGACACGTTTTTTAGCTACTAAAGAGTGTAAAATTGCGCAAGCTTATAAAGAAGAAGTAATAAAAGCGAATGATACAGATACTAGAGTTCTTGGCTTATCAATCGCTTCTCCTATTAGAAATTTAAAAAATGAAATGACAGAAAAGTATTTGGAACTAGAATATAATGGTGCTCCAAAAGAAGAATTGGATAAGTTAACCTTGGGTGCATTAAAAAAGGCTGTAGAAGGTGATGTGAATTCTGGTTCTATGATGTCTGGCCAAATAGCAGGGCTCATTCATAACATAAAATCAGTAGAAGAGGTAATAGCAGATTTGATATCGCAATATGAATTTGTCAAAAGAGAAAAATAATCTCTTTTTTTAATGTCAAATTTTAGATTTTTTCTTTTCAAAAGAAAGAAAAGTTGATATACTAATAAATAGAATAGGGAGGATATAAATGGAAAATAAAAGAAAAAAAACAATTATTTTAATTTCTATAATTATAGTTCTTATAATTGCAATAATAGCATGTATTTTAATTTTTATGAAACCTAACAATAAACAGAATGAGCCAAATAATAGGCCAAACCAATCAGGAGAAAATAATAAGCCAAATAGTGACAATAACAATACAGATGATAAAGATAATACAGATAATGAAAATAATACAGAAAATAATGGTGATAATAATTCTGATGATAAGAATGACAATCCAAACGGTTCTGGAGATAATAATCAAGGAGGAACAACAACTCCAGTAGTTAAAAAGCTTCGCATTTATTCTTGTAGAAGAACAACAAATACTTCTGGAGTAGAGATTGTGGATAGTCTCAATTTAAAATATCATATTGAAAATGGTTTGCAATCTGATGAAGTTATTGTAACAATGCGTGCAACTGATGGGTCAGGGACTGCTACAATAGAAGCTTATAAAAAATGGATGGCAGAATTAAAAAAAATAAAAGGAATTACGATTACTACGACTCAATCAGGAGATAAGGTTGTATTTAGCATAAAAACAGACTATAAAAAAGTAGACTATTCCAATATTGATTTTAATGATAAAGATAGAATTTTATTTTATAATGATATTCGTGCAAATGATAGTCTAGAAACAATTACAGAATTTTTAGGGGAAGCAGGATATATTTGTCAAGCACCAAAGGAGGCTTAAAATGAAGAAAAAAGGAAACCCAATTAAAACTATTATAAATAGTTGGAGAAAAATTGATTCTGAGAAAAGAACACTAATTATTATTATAATATTTGTATTCGCATTTGTTTCTCTAATGCCAAATTTATATAAGGGATGGGTAAATTTTAGAGACCATGGATTTCGTTTTGGATCTAAAACGAATCAGGAAGAAAAAAAGCCAAATGGAGAAACTAAGGATCCAAACGCAGGAAAAACACTTACAATGACCTGCACCCAAACAGTACAAGATAACGAATACAAAACAGAAATAAAAACGGTTATTTATTATGTTGATAATCAATTAAAAAAAGAAGATTATAAAATGACAATGACAGCACTTAGTGATATTGCAAAAGAAGAGCTTCCAATTAGGAAATCTCTATATGATATTACTGAGAAAACATATCAATCATTAAATGGATTTAACGTAAAATCAGATTTAACAGATACTATATTTACTTATAATTTAGTTACAGATTATGCAAAAGTAGATATGGAAGCTGTGAATAAAGATGAGGATCAAGAAGAAGGACAAGTATTTGTCGATTTAGAATATAATCAAAATATTAATAGTGTTAAGTCATATTATGAAAACTTAGGACTAAAATGTACAAAATAAATTTAGTAAAAAGCTATAAAAATAATAGCTTTTTTTTATATAGATGATGAATTTGCACTTTTTTTAATTTTGTGTATAATAAAGGCCAATAAAAAAAGAGGGGGATAATATGGAAAAAAGACAATATTTTTCTCTTGTCATGGACCGTATTACAGAATTAAAAAATGAGCTAGAAAAAACAGAATTAGAATTATCTATGGCAAAAAAGGAGAAAAATGATAAAAAAATAAAAATATTAGAAATGAAAAAGAAATTTTTAAATTATAAAATTCAGTATTTAGAAAAGATAAAAGGTTTACCTTTTTATTTAGTAGTGAATGAATTATCAAGTGAACAACTTAGAAGTATAAGAAGTTCTATTGGAAAATTAGGATTATCATTAGAAGAGACAAGAGCTTATCTAATGGAAAAATTGAAACTTCATGAAATTCCTTCATTAATTAAGCATTCTGATCTTTCTTGTCTTGAGCAAATTAGTGATTATGAAACCATAATGAGGTTGATCACTATTCAAAAGAAAAATGGAAATTATGAACAACAAAAAAGAGATTTACAAAGAGAACTTTTAATTCCAATAGAATTGTGTTATCCTGTGGCTTATCAAGTATTTGAGTCTTCAGGAAAAACAAGACCATTATGTTTCTATGAAATTGATCATATAAAAAAGAGATTAGCAGCTTATAGCACAAAATTGGAACAAACGATGAAAATTTTTTATAGTGATTATTCTATAGAGACAATCAAAGATATCGCTTTTTACTTACATCATGTTGATAGTGAAGGATTACCAAAACAATTTATAGAAGCACATATGGAAAGAGTTATCTCAGAATTCCCAGAAGAAAGAGCATCCATTAAATATCTGCTTCAGTCAGGAGAAAAGAGAGGTTTCTTTAAAAATTTTGCAACAAAAAGAAAGCGAAAAAAAGAACAAGAATTCTTAGAAGCTGTTGTAAGAAGTTATGGAAAAGATGAAGTGTTATCTTTCTTTGGAATTGAAATCACTGATTTGTTTGCTTTATCTAAAAGGGAATTAACTGATATAATTGTTAAAATTGAGGAAATTGCAAAAATTAAAAGAGCTAAGATTGAGATTTTAGATCAAAGTATCAGAATAAAGCAGAATGAAATTTTAAATACTGCTAGAGATTATAATTTACTACAAAGTAATGCAAAAGATCAATTTTCTAAAATTATTTATTCAGAAATTAAAGATTTTCAAAATGCTTGGTTACATTGGCTTTGGCAAGTTCCCGATTTATTAGAAGTTTTTATGAAAGGTCATGCACTAGCGGAAGTAGAAACGCTTGTAGAATGTTTGAAAGATCCATTCCCTTATTATAGGGAGGAAGAATTGATAAAACAAATTGTATATTCTTTGAATCCTAAGAAAGGATAAATTTCCATCAGTTGATTTTTTACTATAAATAATCTATAATGAAAATAGGAGGATTGTGTTATGTATTGTGTAAATTGTGGAAATAAAGTAGATGAAAATGCTGATATTTGTCTTAAATGTGGAGTGTTCTTGAAAAAAGATAATCAGAGAAATTCAACTGCTTCTCCAAAAATAGGAAAAGGAATTGCAAGTTTAGTTCTAGGAATTTTAGCTATATATTTTTGTCTTGCTGGTTTTGCTGCATTTGATGGTCTAGAATATTCATTACTAGGTTATGATGGAACACAAAGAATTGCTTATGCAGTTGGTTTTATTTTAATTCAAACAGTGTTTTCAGTTCCAGGGTTTTGCTTAGCAGTAGCAGAGCGTATGGATAATGAAAATGGATTTAATACAGCAGGGTTCTGGCTAGGAATTGTCTCATTTATATGTATAGGCATTCAATTTATTTTTGTATTAATTTATTAGAAGTCTTGGACTTCTTTTTTGTTTATAAAATAGATTTTTTGACCATAACAATAATAGGAGGTTGTTATGGGAAAATATAGTTTATGGTTAGATAATATTTCATATGAAAAAGAACCCATTTTGAAAGAAGATATTGATTGTGATGTATTAATTGTGGGGGGCGGAATGACTGGCCTTAGTACCGCTTATCATTTAAAAAATAGCAATTTGAAAATTGTAGTAGTTGAAAAAAAACAGATAGGGAGAGGAATTAGCGCAAGAACGACTGGAAAAGTTACATATTTACAAGATACCATATATTCTGACTTAACAAATACTTATTCAGAAACAATCGCTAAAAAATATTTTTATTCACAAAAAGATGCAATAGAATTGATTAGTAGCATTGTAAACCAAGAAAAAATAGATTGTAATATGAAGAAAGTATCATCTTATATTTTTTCAAAGGAAAAAGAAAGTTTGCAAAAAGAAAAAAAATTGTTAAAACAATTTGGAGTATCCGTAGTAGAAGCAAATATGAAAGGATATTATGCAATTGGAGTAGAAGATACTTATGTCTTTCATCCTATAAAATATATACAGGCTTTAAAAGATATTTGTAAAAAAGATGGAATTCAATTTTATGAACATACAGATATCAATTTTATAAAAGAAGAAGACAGAGGATATATTTGTGGAAATGAATTTATAAAGATTAAAGCTAAAAAAGTTGTACTTGCATGTCATTATCCTTATTTTCTGTTCCCATTTTTGATGCCTTTGAAATGTACATTAGAAAAATCATATATTTCTGCCACACCTGTTAAAAAAACAGAATCTTACTCTGCTATAAGTATAGAAAAACCAATTATTTCTTTAAGATATCATGAGGCAGAAGAAAATTATCTTATTTATTTAACAAATTCTCATTCACTATATAAAGAATATGATGATCAAAAGCATTTTGAAGAATTAAGGAAATGTTTAGAAAGATTAGAACTTAATCCGAAATATTTATGGAGCAATCATGATATTATGACATTTGATAAACTTCCATTTATTGGATTATTAAAAACAAATCTTTATTTAGCAACTGGTTATAATACATGGGGAATGACAAATAGCAATCTAGCAGGAAAAATCATTTCAGATATGATAATGGATATTTATAGTCCTTATGAAACTTTATTTTCTCCAAAGAGAAAATTAAAAAAACTATCATTACCAGAAACAATTTATGGTGGAATAAAACCAATGATAGAAAATAAAATGTGGAAAAATAAAAATTGGTATCCAGAAAATGTTTATTTTGAAACAAGGAATGGCAAGAATGTCGCAATTTATGTGGATAAATTAAAAAAAGAACATATTGTCTATAATACTTGTCCACATCTTAAGTGCAGTCTTTTATTTAACTCTGTGGAAAAAACTTGGGATTGTCCTTGTCATGGTTCGAGATTTGATTTAGATGGAAAAGTAATCATTGGGCCTAGTAATTATGATATTACATACCATGAATAGTTTGAATCGCTTTCTTTTTTCTTGAATCTATTCTATAATAGAAAAAAGGAAGTGTGATATGGAAAAAGCAAAATTTGGAGTAGCAGGGTTCCCAGTTCATTTTTTCGAGCAAAACAAAAAAAGAGAAAAAATATTTGAATGGTTAGAAAATTTAAACTTAGATGTTATTGAATTGCAATGTACTTACGGAATTAGAATGAAGGAAGAACAAGCATTACTTTATAAGGAACTAGCAGATAAACATCATATTATGATGACGATTCATGCTCCATATTATATATGCCTTGGATCTATAAAAAAAGAAACAGTAGAACGTTCTAAGTTAGAAATAAAAAAAGCATATGAATTAGCAAGGTTGCTTGGAGTAACAAGGATTATTTTTCATCCAGGTGGTGGCTATCAAAATAGAAAAGATGGATTGGAACAACTAATTCATACACTTAATGAAATTACGCCCAGTTTAGATCCTACCATTCATTTGTATCCAGAAATAGGTGGAAAGGTCGCTCAGCTAGGAAGCTTAGATGAAATTATTGAAATTTGTAAACGAGTAGATATTGCATATCCCTGTATTGATTTTGCTCATCTTCATGCTAGAGAATTGGGATCTATGAAAACAAAAGAGGATATTTTAAAAGTATTTGATAAAATAGAAAAAGAATTAGGAACAGAAAAACTACATAAAGCTCATTTTCATGTTTATCCTGTTGACTATACAGAAAAAGGAGAAAAAATTCATAAAGCCTTTGGAGATCATAAAGAAATAGCGCAATTATCCTTATTTGAAGAAGATTTAGATTATTATCCAAAAGCAGAAGATTATATTGCTGCGATAAAAGAAAAGGGATTAACTCCAATCACGATTTGTGAAGCTCATAATACACAAGATACAGGTGCTATTCTGATGAAATCATTATATGAAAAGGAATCTTAGGATTCCTTTTTTAAGTACTGAATAAATTCTTGTAAAAGTTTATTGTTAGTATTTTTTTTATGAATGGCTACATATACGTGCCTAGATGGAATTTCAAAATCTGTTTTTAGTTCAAATAATTTCTTAGTTTTTATTTCTTTATCAATTCTATTGGTATTAATAAATCCAACACCTAATCCTGCTTTCACAAATTCTAGTACTAGCCCATAACTGACTAATTCATAAGTTGCATTTAATACAACTCTTTCATTCGCTGCAATACTATCTAAAAATGCTCTTGTAGAAGAAGAACTTTCTTGTAGTACAAGCGGTAGTTTATTTAGATCTTTCATACTAAAAACAGTTTCTTGATCATTACCGAAGTCTTTAATGCTAGCAACGAAACGATCGTGCATTTCTTCAATTGGAATAAATAAAATATCTTCTGTAGTTGGAACTAAACTAGTTAAAATAACCAAATCTAATTGATCATTCACTAACATTTCTAATAGTTTTTTAGATATATCATGTTTGATGATAAATTGAATTTGTGTATGCCTATTGCGAAATTTTTGAAGCGGTCCTAATAGATTGTGCTGGAGTACAGTGGTTCCACCTCCCAAGCGAATGATCATATTTTTTTCATCAAGCAACTCTTCAATTTTGCTTTTTCCGCTTTGCAAACATTCAATGGGATTCTTTAAGTAATCTAGTAATATTTCTCCTTCTTTGGTTAAATTCATACCATGTTTTGTTCTATAAAATAATGAAAATCCAATTTGTTCTTCCAATTTTTTAATAGATTGTGTAATAGCTGGCTGAGAAATAAATAATTCTTCAGCAGCTCTTGTTAAATTTTTATGTTTGGCGACATGATAAAAAACTTTGTATAGTTCAAAATTGACATTTTCCATATGATAACTTCCCCTTATGATAAATATAACAAATATATATTATACTTATACCATATATTACGGTATAATGCAATTAGGGGATGATTTTATGGAAACTTATAAAGATATGCATATTCATAGTACACATTCAGATGGAAGTGAAGGTATTCCATCTTTGCTAGAACAACTAAGTCAAAAAAATATAGGAACTTTTGCAATTACGGATCATGATAGCATAGAAGGAATCAAGGAATTAGAAACTATAAAACCATCATTAGAGTGGTATCCTGGAGTAGAAGTAAGTACAATTTATAAAACACATAAAATTCATTTATTAGGTTATGGATTTGATTATCATAATTCAGAATTAGAAAAATTATTAACATGGGTTAAAAATCAGAGGCGTTTAAGGTTCTATGATATGGTAAAAAATGCAGAACAAGAGTTTTGTGTGGAAATACCATCTACTCCATTTGAACAATTGGAAGAAAAAGGGACTATTTTAGTTCGACCACATTTGATGAGATATTTAGTAGAACAGGGGTGTGGAGAATCGTCAGAAGTTATGGACCGAATAGAAAAACGATGTGCTTCTAAAATCTCTTATAGAGCAGACTTGAAATGGGCGATAGAAAGTTTAAAAAAAGCAAAAGCATTATTATTAATTGCTCACCCTAAAGAAATAGAAAATGAAAGTCATATTGAATTTAAATCGATTATAGAAGAATTAATCGATTTAGGAATAGATGGGATTGAAGTTTTCCACAGCATACATGAAAAAGGAGATGTAAGGCGATATCATGACTTAGCTTCAGAATATCATTTATTAGAAAGTGGAGGAAGCGATTATCATGGTGCAGACAGAAAAGGAAGAGTATTAGGAACAGTAACAAAAAACAAAGAAAAAGTAAAATATCTTTCTTTAGTAGAAGAATTGAGGAAGAGAAAATGATGATTGGAGTAGTAGGAAAAAGTGGTTCTGGAAAAACTTATTTTTCTAATTTGCTAAATAAAAATGATGAATTTACAGTAATACATGTAGATGAAATTGTTCATGAAATTTTAAAAGAAGAGAAATTTGGGAAAGCTTTTGTAACCAAATATGGCATTGGTTTTATGGGGGAAAATGGGATTGATCGAAAGAAATTAGGACAGTATCTATTTTCATCAAGTGAAATAATGGATGAATATAATGAATTTATTTGGCCCTTTATTGAAGAAAAAATAGATGCTATTATTGCAAGAAGTAAAAAGCCAATTATTATTGATTGGATGCAATTACCGATTACAAAATATTTTGAAATGTGTGATAAAAAGATCTTAGTGAAAGCACCATTAGAAATAAGAATGGAACGTATAGGAAAAAGAGATCAAATATCAGCAGATTATAAAGAAAAACGTGAAAAGTTTATGTTAGAATATGAGGATACGAAATTTGATGAAGTTATTGTAAATGATGGTACTGATTTAAGCAGTTACGCAGATGATATCATAAGACAGATTCTAACAATTGGTTTTTATGCTGGTAGCTTTGATCCTTTTACAAATGGTCATTTAGAAGTTATTAAAAAAGCAAGTTGTTTATTTGATAAAGTTATAGTAGGAATTGGAAAAAATCCAGATAAAAAAAGACATTATCAAGAGGAGGAAATGAGAGAAGCAATTTCTTATTCTCTCAAAAGAATTGGCATTTGTGCAGAAGTCATTATCTATTCAGGATATACGTTTGTAGAAGCTCAAAAACGCCATGCGAGTGCCTTTATTAGAGGCCTTCGAGATCAAACAGATTATCAATATGAAGAAGAAATCGCCGCTTTTAATGAAGAACATAGTGGAATTGATACAATTTATTTAAGAGCAGGAAAAGTTGGAAATATTAGCTCAACATTAGTAAGAAATTTGATAGAAAAGGGTGAGGATATTAAAGAACTAGTTCCAGAACCTGTTTATCAATATATGAAAAAAAGATCTTATTGATCTTTTTTTGTTACATCAACCCATTTAATGAAATGACTTAGTTTTTCTAATTCAGACGTAGAAAGTGCAATAGCAGAGTGTGCGTTTCCACAAGCGGGATAAACGGTTATATGATCTTTTAAAGAAATATCTAAATAAACAGGAAGCGTATTTTTAAGTCCAAAAGGACAAATACCACCAACAGCATGACCAGTATATTCTAAAGCTTCATCAGGAGTGAGCATTCTAGCTTTTCTTTTAAATGTTTGTTTAAATTTAGCGTTGTCAATTTTTCTCATTCCTGCAACAACGATTAATAAACAGCTCTCCTCTGTTTTAAATGTTAATGTTTTAGCTATCATATCTGGATCAACATGTAACGCTTCTGCTGCTTCTAAAACTGTCGCCGTTTTTTCTTTTAATATAATAATTTTATCTTGATAACCAATTTTTTCAAATTCTTTTGTTACTTCTAGTAACCCCATAAGAAAACCTCCTATTTCTTTTTATTTTATCATATTTTTGAAAAGGTTGACATGAAAAAATTCTTTTTATATAATAAACGCTCAGGAAGTGTTACTATGAGTTATCAGGAAATCTTATATAAAAATGAAAATCAATATAATGAATTAGAAGAGATTATGTTTGGAAAAATCGTAGAGGCTTTTCAAAAAAATAGTAAACTTGATGTTCTAACAATTATTTGTCAGGCTGGAATTTCTCTAAGTGATAAAGAACGATCATTTTGGGCATTACATAGTTATTTAATAAATCATCCTAGTTGTGAAATGCAGTTATTTTTTGAATTATTAGAACAATTTGGTTTTAATTTTAAAAAAGGATTATGTTCTTACATCAGAACATTAGCATCTTATACAATAGATACCGTTCCTGATTATGTCTATGAAGCTCTATTAAGAGTTCCAATCGTAGACGAAATAGAGTGTCAAAAAGGTAGAATTACAGTTTATAGTGATAAATTAGGAAAATATGATTTTACCCCAATCAAAAAATATTTTGAAGCATCACATAAAATCAGTACATTCTTAAAATTTGAACCATATGAAAATAATTGTCACAATGCTTCTTGGAATTTGATGGAGCATTTGAAAAGTGGAACATTACAAACATTGTTGATGCCACGTTATTTTGGAAAAGGAACTGGTTATCATACTGTCATTGAAGAAACAGGTGGAAATATTATTGATATTGCACATGCAAGTGTTTTTGATCTTGACACATTTTCTCGGTTAATGGAAGGAACCATAGTATGTGAAACAGAAAAAGATGAAATGTATGTTAAATTAGCTGAAATAAATGAAGAAACGAAATATGCAAATGCCCTTGTTTTAGCCCTTCATAAGCAATCAAAGCTTTGACAATCAATCAGTCTCCATGTTATAATAAAATAACTTAAGAATCTTTTAGAGAGGATGTATATTATGAAAGTAAATTCTGTTAATTTGGTGATTAGTGCAGTAAGACGTAGTCAATATCCAACGGATGAAAAGCCAGAATTTTTATTAGTAGGTAGATCAAATGTAGGGAAAAGTAGTTTTATCAATACGATTATTCACAGAAAAAATTATGCAAGAACATCAGCTACTCCTGGAAAGACACAAACAATTAACTTTTATTTGGTTAATGATGAATTCTATTTGGTAGATGCTCCAGGATATGGATATGCAGCCTTAAATAAAGCGAAACAAAAAAAATTTGGGTTAATGATGGAAGATTATTTGAAAAATAGACCGAATTTGAAGCAAGTATTTATGCTCGTTGATTTTAGACATAAACCAACCAGTGATGATATCATGATGTATAATTTTTTAAAATATTATAAACTTCCTGTGACTATTGTAGCAACCAAAATTGATAAAGTAGGAATTACATTACATCAACGACAGAGAAGTGCGATCTTAGATGAGTTAGAACTTGTAGTAGGAGATGATTTTGTATTATTTTCTAGTGTAACAAAAGAAGGCTCAGAAGAAATTAGCGAAAAAGTAAGTAGAACAATTTAATGTTTACCACGAAACTATTCTTTTCATATAATACTTTAGGTGATAAGATGAAGGTATTAAAAAATGATGGAAAAGACGTGGTTATTTTTTTGCCTGCTTCCAATATATTTTTAGATAGATTGAAAAGAGAAGAATTAGAAGATTATTTTAAGACTCTCTTTTTAAAATTAGAAGACCGCTATGGAATAGACCACTGTGGATTTTATCAAATTTATGTTTATAAAGATTCTTATTATGGTGCAATTTTAGAAATAGAAGAGGAAGATTTGCCATATTTAGATTATATAGATAATGAAGTAGAAATGAATATTCATATTCCAAAAGATACAAGTTTTATGTATCAATTAGAAGATATTTTAGATTTAGATATAGAAATTTTAAAAGCGTCTAATCTTTATTATTATCAAAATAGATTTTATATAGAATTAAAAAGAGAAGTTCAAAAGAAAAACTATTTACAATTATTAGAATATGGAGAATTAATTTATGGAGAAAAAGTAAAAAAGGTTCAAAGATCAGGAAAGCTATTTTCTTGTTTATTTTGTGAATAAATAAATGTGTGTTATAATGTAGCAAGTGAGGTGAGACTATGAAAAAAACGGTTGTGGCTTTATTGGGAAGACCAAATGTAGGAAAATCAACAATATTTAATCGAT
This sequence comes from uncultured Mycoplasmatota bacterium, assembly GCA_947426265.1. Lineage (GTDB taxonomy): Bacteria > Bacillota_I > Bacilli_A > RF39 > UBA660 > MGBC102946. Next base: position 47,958 of record CANEDJ010000005.1, read on the forward strand.
TAGTAGGAAAGAAAATTTCTATTATAGAAGATACTCCTGGGATTACCAGAGACCGTATTTATGGAACAGTGAATCATAATAATACCAGTTTTCATTTAATTGATACAGGGGGTATTGAGGATAATGAAGATGGATTTAATGTAAATATCAAAAGTCAAGCTGAACTTGCGATAGATGAAGCAGATATCATTTTATTTGTAGTAGATGGAAAAGAAGGTCTTACTTCTAATGATTTGGTTGTTCGAGATATGCTAAGACGAGCAAAAAAACCAGTTTATGTAGTAATTAATAAAACAGATAGTAAATTTTATAAAGAGCATGAATTTGATTTTTATGAGCTTGGATTTGAAAATTATTTTCCAGTTAGTGGAGAGCAGAATTTGGGTATTTACGATTTGTTAGAAGAGATAACAAAGAACTTTCATAATGTAGAAGAAGAAACAGATGAGAAAGCCATTCATTTTTCTGTAATAGGAAGACCAAATGTAGGAAAAAGCAGTTTGGTCAATGCATTATTAAATGAGGAGAGAGTCATTGTCTCTAATGTAGCAGGAACAACAAGAGACGCTATCGATACACCATTTACTTATCATGGGGAAGATTTTGTTGTTATTGATACAGCTGGAATGAGAAAAAAAGGAAAAGTATATGAAACGGTAGAGAAATATAGTTTACTTCGTTCTATGAAAGCAATCGACCGTTCTGATGTTTGCTTAATTGTTTTAGATGCAAGCACTGGTATTACTACTCATGACAAACATATTGCAGGGTATGCGTTAGAAGCTGGAAAAGCGGTTATTTTGGTAGTGAATAAGTGGGATACCATAGAAGATAAAGATAGTGCTATGAAAAGTTTTAATAAGGAACTTAAAAGTGAATTTCAGTTTATGACATATGCTCCCATTGTATTTCTGTCAGCACTCACTAAAAAAAGAATTCATACATTAATGCCAGAAATTAAAAGAGTATATGAAAATAGTAAGCGTGAGATAAAAACAAATTTACTAAATGATGTCATCAATGATGCTTATGCTCTAAATTTGCCACCATCCTATAAAGGAAAACGTTTGAAGATTTATTTTAGTCATCAAGCTTCTGTTTGCCCACCAACATTTAATATTCAAGTAAATAATAAAGGACTTGTTCATTTTTCTTACGAAAGATATTTAGAAAACAAAATTAGAGAGTCTTTTGACTTTGAAGGAACTCCAATCGTAATCCAATTTAAAAATAAGGGGGAGCAAGAAATATAAACGCGTTAGGCGTTTTTTTAGTTATAAAATGATATATCGGTTTTAAAAGTTTAAAAATATAATAAGGCACAAAAAAATAGAATTATCATATTGTAACTTAGGAGGGTATATTATGTTTAACTTTTCAGATAACTTTTTTAATAAAATTGAGAAAAAAACGAATGTTGGTAAAGATACCATTTTAGAACTTGCTAGCAAGTTACAGCAAGGGGATATGAAAGATGAGGGGACATTAAGAGAGATTATAAGAGAACTTGGAAAAATGACAGGAAAAGAAGTCAGTAAAGAAAAGGAAGATAAAATTATTTCTGCTGTAGTTAATGATAAAGTTCCAAAAGATTTGGATAAGTTTGTATAGTTTTATACTTTTTTCCTTATTTTGTTCTAACTAGAAAGATCAATTCATATAGTTTAAATGAATTAAGGAAAGTAGGGAATATATGGAAAAAATAGATATTATTAAAAGTATTACTGAACGAACAGGTGGAGATATCTATCTTGGAGTAGTAGGAGCAGTACGAACAGGAAAATCAACATTCATAAAAAAGGTAATCGAAAATTTAGTTGTTCCAAATATCGAAGATGAGTATGAAAGAAAACGTGCTTTAGATGAGATTCCACAAAGTGCTCAAGGGAAAACAATTATGACAACAGAACCTAAATTTGTACCAAGTAATGCAGCTTCTATAAAAATAGATGATTTCACAGCGAATATTAGATTGGTTGATTGTGTTGGATATGTCATTCCAGGAGCAAAAGGCTATGAAGATGAAAATGGGCCAAGATTAGTAAAAAGTCCTTGGTATGATGAACCAATTCCATTTGTAGAAGCCGCCGAAATAGGAACGGAAAAAGTAATTAGAGACCATTCTAGTATTGGAGTAGTAGTAACAACGGATGGATCAATAGGAGAGATTACAAGAAATAACTATATTGAGGCAGAAGAAAGAGTTGTCAGTGAGTTAAAAGAAATAGGAAAGCCTTTTATTGTTCTTTTAAATTCCACTCATCCGATGCTTCCTGAAACAGAAAGAATGGCTGAAAAATTACATGAAAGTTATGGAGTTCCAGTTATGCCTATTAGTATTGAAAATATGACTGAACGAGATATTTATTCTATATTAAGAGAGGCTTTATATGAATTTCCAGTACTAGAGGTAAAAGTAGATATGCCTGAATGGATTGCTCTTTTATCACCAAATAATTGGTTAAAGAAAATATATATAGAAAAGATTAGAGAAAGTGTAGTAGAAATAGATAAATTAAGAGATATTGATACAATTACAGGACATTTTAGTGATTCAGAATATATTAGTAAAGCGTACTTATCAAATGTAGATACAGCAACAGGGGAAGTTACAATTACATTAGAGGCTCCAGCAAACTTGTATGATCAAGTACTTAAAGATATTATTGGAATAGATATTACTAGTAAAGCTCAACTTTTGAATCTGTTCCAAGAATATAATGAGGCAAAATTAGAATATGATCAGATCAAGGTAGCTCTTAAAACAGTAAAAACGACGGGATATGGAGTAGCATGTCCAACTCTTACGGATATGAAATTGGATACTCCAGAGATTATTAAACAAGGAAGCCGTTATGGAATTAAACTTAAAGCAGTAGCTCCTTCTATTCATATGATACGAATTGATGTAGAATCGACTTTCGAACCAATAATCGGTTCTGAACTTCAAAGCAAAGAATTAATTGATTATTTAATGAGGGACTATGATACAAATCCAGATAATATTTGGAAGAGCGAAATATTTGGAAGAAGTTTAGATGTGATTGTAAAAGAAGGAATTCAAGCAAAATTATCTTTAATGCCAGAAAATGTCAGATATAAACTTCAACAGACATTGACAAAATTAGTAAATAAAGGTTCTGGGAACTTATTTGCAATTGTATTATAAAAAAGCTGAAAAATCAGCTTCTTTTTGTTGTAGATTCAGTAAAGCTTATATCTAATGCATCCACTTCTTGGAAAATTCCTTGCATTCCATGTTGCAATTGCTCTAATTGTGCTTCGGCAACAACAGCACGGTTTCTATAATTGTATTTTTTATCTTTTTCAGCTTCAAGCTGATCACTTAACTCTTGATTTGTACATCTCAATTCTGCAATTTCTTGTCTCAATTCTCTTTCTATTACAGTCTCATCAGCGAGTGTTCTACTACGACTAGTAGTTTCAACAGCTTGAGTAGTTAATGCAAGCTTTTCCTCTGTCAAAGCAGTTATTTTCGCCTCTAAGTCTTTTTTTTCAGAAGTAGCCGAAGCAAGTTGATCTTTTAATCCACCATTTTCAAGTTTCAGTCTTCTAAGAAGATCTTCTAAATCTTTATTTAATTTTTTTAGAGTTTCATTATTAGAACCCAGTTGCTCATTTTGATCTAATAGTCTAGTACAATAGCGTTGCATAGAATCTAAATGATGTAGAAGTTCTTCGCTTACAATGCCACCAATAGCCGTGGGAAGTGTTGCTGGGTTATAAATAGTTGGTTGGATTTGTGCAGCTTCAACAGAAGCTGATTCTTGTTTAGCTACAGAAGATTTATGGTCACTTGTAGTTGTTCTTTTCTTTTTCTTTTTTTTCTCTTCTGTTGTTTTAGGAGTAGTAGGATCATATAATGGTTTTAAAGTTCCAGAGCTAGCTAATGTTGAAATAATACCTAGTGTAGAATTGTCTTCAAGCTGTGGCTCTTTTAACCCTCCTTCTTTTTTTATTTGTTCTAAATATTGTTCATACTTTCCGATTTCGGCAACTTTTTGAAATACAAAAGGAGCAGGGATTTGATAATCTTCAGCAATAAGACGAACATTTTTCTTGAATTTTGTATAATCCATGATAAACTGTCCATTATCAGGAATAAAAATGTTAATTTTTAATAAAGTAGCAAGCTCTTTATCTTTGGGACTAGAAGAACTCGAAGGAATATTATATTGAATAAATAATTGTTCTAGTATATTGGTTTTTTCCTTAGGTGTTTTAGCATTACTTAATTCATTTGCATTTTCTAAACGTATTTTTTTAGCTAACATAAGAGCGTCGTAATATTCTTCATAACTTAAAAGGGAAGGAGTTGCTTTTGGTTTTGATAGTTCAGTAATTTTTTTAGCTTCAGAACTGGCCATAATATCCCTCCTATTTTCCTATACTGATATGATTATAATATAAAAGACTTCTGTTAGTCAATGTTACAGATTAAAAAAAGAAAATTAGTTTTTTAGAAAAGTGAAAATTGTTTAGTTGTCAATGATGTGACACCTAAATAAGTCGCAAAGAATATTAAT
>CANEDJ010000006.1:0-47322 GCA_947426265.1 uncultured Mycoplasmatota bacterium
TTTCTTTTACTCACTTAAAAAGAGTAAAATTTTATTTTTCACTCTTTATTGCTGAAATCATTTGATTTCTTATTCACAACTAACTCTTTGAGTAGCTTTTGAAATAGTACAATAAAAGCCATTTACTTTTGGTTTCTTGCCATCTTCAGATTCTTCAAATTTGCCTTCAGAGTTTAATTTAATTTCTCCCTCAGTCATTTTTGTACCACTAAAGTCCACTGAACCAGTTTGTGCAGTTCCTACTGTTGTATCTGTACTATCTGTATAGATACATGCAGTTGTAGTACAAGTAACTGTAATTGGCATTGTTAAACTTTTCTCCTCTACAATTGCCGTAAAATAAGCATATCTTGTAGCTTCCATCATTCCGTATACACTATTTTCTGCTGCAGCTTTTCTAGCTTTTGTAATAATTTGTAAAATTACTGGGGTCGCAATTAATGCAATAACTGCTAGAATTACTATAACTGCTAATAATTCTATTAAGGTAAACCCTTTTTTATTTACTTCCACTTATATTCCTCCTCTATTATACAAGTTTAGTATATCAACTTTAAAGAAATTAGTCAATCAATAAAAAGGTAATCAGAAAAAAATGTCAAAAAAAAGAAACTTTCGTTTCTTATTTACATTCTACTGTATCATTTGCTTTAATAGAACAATCAAATCCATTTACTTTTATGAACGTATTTTCTGCAGTAGGCACAATTTTTCCTTCTTTATCTACTGTAAATGTTCCTGTTGGAATTGAACCACTAAATTTTACAGTATCTGTTTTTGGAGTTGGAGTCTTACTATCAGTATATTCACATTTAGTACCATCGCAATTTACTGTCATTGGTAATTCTATTTGTTCAGAATCTAATAATGTTTCCATATATGTTGATTTAGCTGCTGCCATTACTCCATATAAACTATCTACTGATGCAGATTTTCTAGCTTTTGTAATAATTTGTAAAATTATTGGTGTTGCAATTAATGCAATGATTGCCAAAATTACGATAACTGCTAATAGTTCAATTAAAGTAAAACCTTTCTTATTATTCCTCATTTTTTCCCTCCTCTATGTTACATTATTAGTATAACAATAATTTTTATTTTAATCAACAAAAATCATCTTTTTTTGACAAAATTATGTAAAATGATGAAAGAAAAAAGAAACTTTCGTTTCTTATTTACATTCTACTGTATCATTTGCTTTAATAGAACAATCAAATCCGTTTACTTTTATGACTTTACCAGTTTCAGTAGGTAAAAATCTTCCTTCTTTATCTATAATAAGATCTCCAGTTGGAATTGAACCACTAAACTTTACAGTAGTTGCTGCAGTCTGAGCGTCACCCTTTTCATAAGTTGTTGGGTTAGTTGCATCAGGCTTTGGAGTTGCATGATATATTTGACAGTCTGTTCCATTACATTCAATATATGCTGGAAGTTCCATTTGTTTAGTATCCAATAATGTTTCCATATATGTAGATTTTGTCGCTGCCATTACTCCATATAAACTATCTATTGATGCTGATCTTCTAGCTTTTGTAATAATTTGTAAAATTATTGGTGTTGCAATTAATGCAATAATAGCTAAAATTACGATAACTGCCAATAGTTCAATTAAAGTAAAACCTTTCTTATTATTTTTCATTCTTTTCCCTCCTCTATGTTACATTATTAGTATAACAATTATTTTTATTTTAATCAACAAAAATTGTTCTTTTTTGACAAAATCAATAGCCTTTTTAATTTAATTTCTATCTTTTTCCTTAAAAAACAACATTCTTTTCATATTTCTATTATTGCCATTATTTGACAAATTTATATTAAAAAAGTATTTAACAGGACGTAAATACTTTTATTTTTTCTTCATAAACACATAGATGAGAATCTATTGCTAAATTTTTTGGTGCTACTGAACCATCATCATATATTATTACACTTCCACTACTAGGAACAGTTCCAGAAAAAGTTAATTGATATACAATTGGCTTTTCTTCTGATAATTTTGCAATTCCATCTTCTCTTACTATAGTACCAATTGTTGCTTCACAAACAATTTTATTACAAATAAATTCAAGGCCTTCTGATGGAAATACAACATCATTATCTATCATAGAAGTTGCATAAAAATATTTTGCGGCATCTAATACTCGATTGGCGGTTTCTGTTCTAGCTTTACCTCTATTTTTATCTAAAAGATTAAATACTATTGGAGTAACAATTAAAGCTAATAGTCCTAAAATAACAATTACTGCTAATAATTCTACTAATGTAAAGCCATTTCTTTTCATCTTACCAATCTTCCTTCTATTATAGATATATCAAAAATATAGAATTTAGTCAATGGTCTAAGATAGAGATGATAAAACCTCTTGTATCGTTCTTTCAAAATCTTCAAAATTTACTGAAAACCATTCCACTGAAACTTGATGATTAAACCAAGTATATTGCCTTTTTGCATATTTTCTACAATTTTGTTTAATTGTTTCTTTGGCTTCTTCTAAAGAACAAGTTCCTTCAAAATAAGAAAATAATTCTTTATAACCAATTGGCGTTAAAACGGCCTTACTCCTGATATTTGAATCAAAAATTTGTTTGGCTTCTTCTAATAACCCTTCTTCAAACATCATATCCGTTCTTTGATTGATTCTTTCATATAACAGCTCTCTATCACAAGTTAACCCAATAAATTTACATGGATATAGTAATCTTTCTGTTTTCTCCTTTGAACTTGGAATTTCTCCTGTTTCTTTAAAAGAATTAATCGCTCTAATAATTCTTTTACGATTATTTGGATGAATCTCTGTATTTGGGTCTATTTCTAACAATTTTGAAAACAATATAGAGGTTTCTGTGTCTTCATATTGATCATTACATGTACCATCTACAAACTGATAATCATAAAGTACCGCTTTAATATATAAACCTGTTCCTCCTACCAAAATAGGTGTCTTTCCCTTTTTTAAAATTTCATCAATTTTACGTCTACAATCCTTTTGATAATCATAAACAGTATAATCTTCTATAATTTCTTTAAAATCAAATAAATGATGTGGAATATTTTCTTTTTCTGCTTCTTTTATTTTTGCTGTTGCAATATCTAATCCTTTATAAACTTGGGTACTATCTGCATTAATGATTTCCCCATTTAATATTTTCGCAAGTTCAACACTCATTTTCGTTTTTCCCACTGCTGTTGGACCTACAATTACAATTACCATTTTACACCTCTTAAAAATCTATATTTGCTCTAATGAAACAATCCTCTAATTCTGCTAAAAAATGTTTCTTTAATTTTTGGTACCCCACTTTACTCAAAATAATTTTTCCTTCTTTCATCCGAACTGTTATTCCAATTGCTTTTAGAAACTCCTCAATTTTAATATTTTCAGGATGATCAATTAAATAACAAAAAGAATGAATTAATTTAGGCTCTTTTAAAATCTGTCCATGCATATAACTAGCTAATAAAATACTATATAAATACTTTTTATGAAAAGGAAGTGATAAACTACCAATTGACAGGATATCATCCATCATAATTTGACAATTCTTTGGAAGCATTTCCTCATTTGAAATATTATGAATTTTCAATTCCGAAATAAAACTATCTAAATTTAAAGAATGTTTTTTCTGATAAAGTTCAATCAATTTTAACTCCATAATCATATGAACTGTAAAAACATTTACAGAAATAAAGTTGTTCATCTTCTGATAATAAGGTTCTTTATTTTTATATTTTAAACTTTCTAAATAATCTTGAAATAAAAATTCTATTAAAAAAATCAATGTATCAAAAAAATAATCGTTTTCTTTTTTTAATACCCCATTTTTATTCATCCAATATTGGAAAAACACATGAATAAGATCAAAGCTATCTTTCAAAGTATAAGAAGCTGTTACTCCGTATTTATATGTTTCTTTCTTCTTTTTCGTTTTTTCAAAAATAATTTTATTGTGATCCAATGCATAATCAAATTCTAGCGCATATTTTGCGTCAATAGAGGCTAAAAAATTATGAACATAATTTAGTGTATCTGACTTAATAATATAATCTTTAAAAGGATAAAAATCAATATTTAAATTATAGCGATTATTTACAAAAATAAAGGCAAAATCTTCTATTAATTTTAATTCTTTTAATGATGAAGAATTACTGCTTAAATAAGTTTCTACAATTTTTTCTAACACAAAATCACCTATTTAATAAACATGCTGTCTCCGAAAGAAAAAAATCGGTAATCTTTTTCTATAGCTTCCTTATAGGCATTTAATATATGTTCTTTTCCAGCTAAAGCGCTTACTAACATTACCAAAGTAGATTTTGGGAGATGAAAATTCGTAATTAAATGATCAATTGCTTTAAACTGATATCCAGGATAAATAAAAATATCTGTCCACCCACTACATTCTTTAAATTCATTATAAAGTGACATAATTGATTCTAAAGTTCTAGTCGTAGTAGTCCCTACACCAATAATAGGTCTTTTTTCTTGTTTTGCTTTTGTAAGAATATTCGCAGTTTCTTTACTCATTTCATAGAATTCACTATGCATTTTATGAGACTTAACATCTTCTACGCTAACTGGTCTAAAAGTTCCAAGTCCTACATGTAACGTAATAGGCACTACAATAACCCCTTTGTCTTTTATCCTTTGCAATAAATCTTCTGTAAAATGAAGTCCTGCAGTTGGAGCTGCTGCACTTCCTAAATTTTTTGCATATACAGTTTGATAACGATCTTTTTCTTCTAATTTTTCATGAATGTATGGAGGGAGTGGCATTTCTCCTAACTCATCTAGTATTTCATAGAAAATGCCCTGGTAAAAGAACTTCATAAGACGAATTCCTTCTTCTCTTTCTTCTACACATTCTGCTATTATTTTTCCACCACCAAAAGAAATAACAGTCCCTTTTTTTACTCTTTTGGCTGGTTTGGCTAAGCATTCCCAAATATCGTTTCCTGTATCTTTTAACATTAATAATTCAATTATAGCATGTGTTACAAATTTTTCTCCATAAAGACGAGCAGGAATCACTTTTGTATCATTTACTACTAATACATCACCTTCATTTAAATACTCTACAATGTCTGTAAAAACATGGTGTTCTATCTCTCCTGTTTCTTTATCTAAGACAAGTAACTTGGAAGCATCTCTTTTTTGAAGAGGGGTTTGGGCGATTAAATGCTCTGGCAATTCATAGTCAAAATCCTCTGTTCTCATTATGTCACACTCCTTTTATACAATTCTGCTGATTGATATGATTTTATATTCTTTAAGACTTCTTTTTTTAAAACTGCGAATTCTACTTTTTTATCAACTTCTTTCACAGTATCTTCTATTCTTCTACATAAGAAATGGAAAACTCTCCTTATTCTTTCTTGATCTATCCTATATTGATTCACCAACGAGGAATGATAATCAATAATTAATGTATGTTCCAATACTTTCAACATCCAAGTTTCATCTGATAAAAACTTTAAAAACAATATATGATGAACATTTTTCTCTGTAATTGCATCACATACTAAGCATAATAAAGGAAAAGAATACGTAACCATTCTTTTAGGAAATAAATAAACCAAATGGCAATAAATAAATTCACGCTTTAACTTTTGTTCTTGAGAGGCCAAATCAAAATTTAAATAAGAAAATGTACTTGCAAATAATAAAGCATCTTCTACTGTAAGCTTGTTTTTCAATTCTTTTATTTCTCCTAAAATAAAAGCCTCCATAGAATTCTTTTTTATGACAACGCCATATAACATTTGATATTTTGATTTTAATTTTTCATAAATAGGAGTTATGATTACTTCTACTTTTGACTGCTTCATAATTTCTATTCCATATTATCAGGACATGGAATTTCTAAATGTTCATATGCTTTTCTTGTAACAATTCTTCCACGACTCGTTCTTTTCAAAAATCCATGTTGTAATAAATAGGGTTCATAAACATCTTCAATGGTCGTTTGTTCTTCCCCAATGCTAGAAGCAATTGCTTCGATTCCTACTGGTCCACCATTAAATTTTTCAATAATCGATTTCAATAAATGGTAATCTGTATCATCTAATCCCATAGAATCTACTTTCAGTCTATTTAAAGCAAGTGATGCAATTTCCAAATCAATGACTCCATTTCCCATAACAAGCGCATAATCACGTACACGTTTAAATAATCGATTCGCAATACGTGGAGTTCCTCTACTACGGCGCGCTAATTCTGCTGCTGCATCTTCTTCTATTGGAGAATTGAGAACTTTACTTGTTCTCTTCACAATTTCTGTTAACTCTTCTACTGTATAATAATTTAATTTGGAAATAATGCCGAAACGATCTCTTAATGGCCCAGTTAAATCTCCAGCTCTTGTCGTAGCTCCAACTAAAGTAAAAGGAGGCAAATCAATTCTAATATTTCTACTGCTAGAATCACTTCCAACAATAATATCAAGTGTAAAATCTTCCATTGCTGAATATAAAATTTCTTCTATAAAACGTGGAATTCTATGAATTTCATCCACAAACAGTACATCTCCTGGCTCTAAACTAGATAAAATCGCCGCTAAATCTCCACTTTTTTCAATAGCTGGTCCACTTGCTGTTTTAATATTGCTTCCAAGTTCATTTGAAATGATATATGCAAGTGTTGTTTTTCCAAGTCCAGGAGGTCCATATAATAGTACATGATCCAATGATTCTTCTCTCATTAAAGCTGCCTTTATAAAAATTTTCAAATTTTCTTTTACTTCTGTCTGCCCAATATAATCTTCTAATTTCTCAGGACGAATATTTTGCTCAAATTTATCTTCTTCCAATTGTTCATTAGTAAGAATTCTATCTTCCATATAAAACCTCCTTATTTTAATAACAATCTAAGTGCCTCTTTAATTTGTTCTTCGATAGAATTATTTTTAGACACTTTTGAAATTATCTTTTTTATATCTATTGGTTTATAACCCAATGCTTTTAGCGCTTCTACAAGTTCATCATTATCTATAACTTCTTCTTTATTATCGCTTACCAATTTTCCTTTTAAATCTAATATAATTTGTCTTGCTACTTTATCTCCTATTTTTGGAAATTTTTTCAAATATAAAATATTTTCTCTTTCAATGGCATCTACTATTCCATTAATAGAGCCAGTCGCTAACATTGGAAGAGCCATTTTACAACCCAGCCCTTTTACATTGATCAGTTTTAAAAACAATTCTTTTTCCTCTTTTGATACAAAACCATATAAAGTTTCTTCATCTTCCCTAATATATTGATAAAGATATACTTTTGTTTCTTTTCCTATTTCAAATGAATAAGGATTCGCTGTATAAATGAGATAGCCAATTCCATTATTTTCAACAACTATAAAACTACTATCAATATCTGTTACTACTCCTTTTAAATATGCATACATAAATGTTTCCCTCCTATTATACTGGAAAAAGAAAGAGTTTTTCTACCCTTTCTTTGCAATTATTATCTTTTTTTGAAAAATATACGAATGGTATAAAATTCAAATATAGAAACTAAAATAATATATCCCAAAATTAATAAGGTATTAAAAATTCCTGTTGAATATGTATTAATAATTCCAGGGACAGAAGCAGGTATATATTTATTCACAAAATTTGTAAATTCTACAATTTTAAGTAACCCTGCTATTCCATGCATCAATCGTAAAAATATATCTGCGATCATAACAAAATAGACAAAGCTACTAAACTGTTTAAAGAAAAATATGACAATCCCAATTAATACAACTAATATAATTAAATCCATAAAAACCCTTCCTATTCTACATCTTCTTTTGATACGATTCCAAAATCTTTATATACAATTTTCATTTTATATGTTTGAATAATTTCTTGACTATATTTCTGCATTTCTTTTAAGTCTAACTCAATTTCTACTATTTGATTATTTTTCTCTACTACTTCTATTGTAATAAAACTATCATCAGTAATTATAGCTTGACGATAAAGTTCTACAAATTTTGCAGTACCTATCGAATAACCTTTTTTTACAAGTCCACTTTCTTCATAATTGGTTGTATATTCAAGTTTACTATTTAATAATACTTCATTTAAGAAGTTTGGACGCAATTTCAATAAATCATAACCTAGTAAAGATGTCTCTTTAATAAAAATCTTATTATACCCTTCTAAATGATATAAAAAGTTTTGTTCTAAATAATAAGTATCTTCACCAATTGTTAATTTTTCATAATCGCCATTTCGAGCACTATTTAAAATGTAAATTTCTTCATTAATTGTAAATGTTATTTCTGATTTATAGTTTGACATTACTTTCCATTCATCTCTAGAATTTAATACGTCTTTTTTCGGAGTATGAGTTCCTCTTACATCAAATATGGAAAAAATTAAAAGAAAGAAGAAGCCCCATAGAACAAGTTTTACAAGGGCTCTTGTTCTTCTATTTTCTAATAACTCTTTTACTAATTTTACATATTCATTTTCTTGAATTTTTTTTATCATATTAATCTAAAACTTTTCCTACCAAAGCTTCTTTGTTCTCAACTCCATGAACGAAGTCTATTGCTTTCATTCTTGTTTTTCCTTCTAATTGCACTTCCGTAAAAACAACTTCTCCATTGCTTACTTTTACTCCAAATCCATCTTTATAAATTGCAGTTATTTGACCATCAAACATTTCAGGAAAGTAATTTTCTGTAATGTAACTTTTCCAAATTTTCAAAATTTTTCCTTCATATAAACAATAAGCTCCAGGCCAACTATATAAACCACGAATTAAATTATGAACTTGACGTTTCGTTTTACTAAAACTAATTCTTTCATCAACTCTTCTAATTACAAATCCGTAAGTAGCTTCACTACTATCCTGCTTTGTTCTAGAGTTTGTCCCTGCTATTATAGATGGCAATGTTTCTAAGAGTAAATCTCTACCTAATATTGATAATTTATTATGTAATGAAGAGGCTGTATCAGTTGCCCCAATAGCGATACTTTTTTGTGAAATAATATCCCCTTCGTCCATTCCTTCACTCATATACATGATGGTTACTCCTGTTTGGGTAGCCCCTTCCATAATAGCTCTATGAATTGGAGCACCACCACGGAATTTTGGTAGTAAAGAAGCGTGTACATTGATACATCCAAGTCTTGGAACTTTTAATAATTCAGATGGTAAAATTTGACCATATGCACAAGTAATAATCAAGTCAGGCTGTAATACTCTTATTTCTTCTACAGCATCTTTGATGCTATTTGGCTGTAATACCAATACTGTTTTTTCCATTCCTACTTTTTTTATAGGAGAAAAGATTATTTTATTTTCTCTTCCTACTTTTTTATCTGGTTGTGTAATAATGGCTCTTACTTGGTAATTTTCTAATATACCGTTTAAGATTGGAACTGCGAATTCAGGAGTTCCCATAAAGACAATCTTGACTTCTTTTTCAACATTTACTTTTTCTAAATCCATATTATCACCTTTCTCATTTTATCACAATTTATCAAAAAGTACTATAAGCGAATCGGATTTAACTCAATTTCAACTTGTACTTTTTGATTCGTTCGGTATTTTTCATAGATAAATTTTAGTGTTTCTATAATATCTATAGTTTTTTTAAACTTCAGTATAATCTGAATGTAATAAATGTTATTTACTTTTGGCATAATGGCATTACTAGGGCCTAAAAGAATTACTTTATCTCCAATTGCTTTTTTTAAATAAGTTGCTATTTTGTTGGCTTCTTCTTCACAAACAACATAATTATTTCCATGAATTTCTATCAACCCTAAGTTAAAATATGGAGGATAAGATAATTTCTTTCTAATTTTCATTTCTTCTTCGTAAAACCCTTCATAATCATGATTTTTTGCTTTTAAAATACTATAATGATCCAAGTTAAATCCTTCAATAATAACGGTTCCTTCTAAATCTTTTCTTCCTGCTCTTCCTGCTACTTGACTTAAAAGAGCAAAAGTTCTCTCTCCACTTCTAAAATCTGGAACATTTAAAGAGGCATCTCCATTCATAACTCCTACAACTGTAACACGTGGGAAATCAAGGCCTTTGGCAATCATTTGTGTTCCAATTAAAATATCATACTCTCCATTTCGAAAAGCTTCTGTTATTTTTTCATGAGCTCCTTTTTTAGAAGTTGTATCAACATCCATTCGAATAATTCGAGCATTTGGAAATTTTAATTTTGTTTCTTCTTCTAATCGCTCTGTTCCAAGCCCAAAAGTAGAGATTTCTTTGCTTTTACATTCTGGACAGCTTTCCATAATATATTTTGTATAATTGCAATAATGACATTTTAAACGATTGAGTGATTTATGATATACAAGTGGTATATCACAATTTGGACATTTTTCTACATATCCACAAGCTTTACAACTCATGATCGTTGAAAATCCCCTTCGATTTAATAACAAAATAATTTGTTCTTTTTTTTCTAAAGCTTCATTTATTTTTTGAGTCAAAAATTCCCCAAATATACGATTGCCACGTCTTATTTCATGTTTCATATCAACCAAATGAACTTCTGGTAAATGTTTTGAAATTCTTGTTTTCAATGTCAACAATTTATAAATCCCACTTTTAGCCCTTGTATAGCTTTCCAAAGATGGAGTTGCACTTCCTAATATAACTGGACAATGATGATACTTGGCTCTCCAAAGAGCAATATCTATGGCACTATATTTAGGAGTATTTTCTTGTTTATATGTTTCTGTATGTTCTTCATCAATTACAATCATCCCTAAATTTGTAAAAGGGGCGAATATTGCACTTCTAGCACCAATTACAATGGAAACTTCTTTGCGTTCTATTTTTCTCCATTCATCATATTTTTCCCCATTGCTAAGACGAGAATGTAATATTGCAATTTTATTTCCAAATCGATTTCGAAATAAGGTAACGATCTGTGGAGTCAAGCTAATTTCTGGAACTAGTACAATTGCTTCCTTTTGGTCTTTTAAAATTTCTTCTATAATATTCATATAAACTTCTGTTTTCCCACTTCCTGTTACTCCATGAAGTAAAAAAGGAGAAAAAATATTTTTATTTTGTAACACCTTTTTTATAACGATTTGTTGTTCTTCATTCAGTTTTATTCTTTGAGTTTCTCTATGATCAGCTTCTTTTAAACGATATGTTTCTTCTTTGATTTCTTTTAAAACATTTTGTTTTAATAATGTATTTAAAGCATATGTCGAAATATTAGAGCATTCTTTTTTTGTTACTTTTTTATTTTTTATAACAAGATCTATAATTTGTTGTTGCTTTTCACTTTTCACTTCTATTCCTTTATTCAATACGATATAAGATTCATATTTTTTAGAAATTGTTGTTCCACTTTTTGCTTTTAATGCAGTTGGCAACATTGTTTGATAAGCTGAAATTAAATTGCACAATGTTTTTTTTGAAATATAATTTCCTAATTCTAATAATTCTTTATTGAGTACAGGATATTCATCTACTGCCTGTGCTACTTTTTTTAAAACATATTGTGGCTGTTCTTGTAATTGATATTTTTTTAATACAAAGCCTTCTAAGTTTCTATTATTGAAAGGAACTAAAATTCTAGAACCAGTCATTACTATGTTTTCTAATTCAGGAGGAAGCAAATAAGTAAAAGTTTGAACAATCTGTCGTGCTTTAATTTCGACCAGAACATCTACTACCATAAAAATCCTCCATTCTTAAAACATTATAGCAAACATTTGTTTTTGTGTAAAGAAAAAAAGAGTATCTATACTCTTTGTTTATACCCAGCTTTTTTTACAACTAGATCATCTTCTAATAATAATCCTAAAATCTTTTGATGAATAGAACGAACGGTATCATAATACTCCTGACCACTTTTTCCTGGATATGGCATAATTCCATGATACCATAAAAGAATTTGTCTTTCATCTGGTGTTAACCTCCACATAATGATATCTTTTGCCCATTGCCTTAATACTCCATGGCGATTTCCAAAGAATGCAGGATTGGTAGATTGACATTCCATCCACCTAGCAATAGAAGTTGCTAAACATTCCCAATCATTTTCCTTCATTCCAGTTTTTGAATCGACAACAGTTGTTTTTTGTTTCAAAATGATACCTCTTAATTTACGAAATGCTTCTTGCTCAATTTTATTTATCCAATGATCAGATAATCCCAAAGCTTGTGCTATTTCTGATGTTTTCATTAATTCATAATATTTCATTCTGATAACGTCTATTTCTCTTTTGGTGAGTTTTGAAATTGCATCTTTCTCCATTTCACTTCTATCAACCAATAAGTGTATCATTCTATCTTCAAATGTATTTGGTATATAACCTACACTTGGCATAAAAAAACCCCCTTTTTATTGGGGTTTATACTATCATGTTTAAATTATTTTGTCAAATTCCTATTCACTTTTCAATGCATCCATTGCTGCACGCATTTCAAGATCATATTTCACCATATCTAATCCACCGAATAGTTTTAAGAATTCATCTTTCTTCATTTGATATTTCTCTGCTAATTTAGTAGCTTCTTCTTCTGCTTGTTCCTCTGTTATTTTAATATTTTCTGCTGTTGCAATTTCTTCTAGCATTAATCTAAATGTAATGCGTTTTACTGCTTCCTCATGCATTTGATCTTTTAAAGCTTGTTCATCTGAATTTGTAAATTGATAAAATTGTTCCAAAGTAATTCCTTGCATTTTTAGGTTTTCTTCGTATTGTTTAATCATACGTTTCTTTTCTTCTTCAATCATAACGTCTGGAATATCAATCGTTACATTTTTAGCGGCTGCTTCTAATAAGTCATCTACATATTTATTATCAGCATCTGCCTCTTTATGAGTCAAAATATTTTCTTTTACTTGAGCTTCTAATTTTTCTAGTGTGTCAATTCCTTCCATTCCTAAATCCTCAAAAAATTCATCATTAATCTCTGGAACTTTCACTTCTTTTACTTCGTGTAATGTTACTTTGAATACTACTGGTGCACCTTTTAAATCTTCACTGTGATAATCTTCTGGGAAAGTGACATTAATCTCCTTAACTTCTCCTGATTTCATTCCAATTAATTGTTCTTCAAATCCTGGAATAAATGTTCCACTTCCAATTGTTAATGAATAATTTTCTGCTTTTCCACCTTCGAAAGCAACTCCATCTTTGAAACCTTCAAAATCAATCACTACAATATCGCCATTTGATACTGCACCTTCTTTTAACACATTTTCAGCATATCTTTCTCTCATATGTCCAATAGCATGTTCTACTTCTTCTTTTGTAACTTCTACTTTTTCTTTTTTTATCCCAAGTCCTTTATATTTTCCTAATTTTACTTCTGGTCTAAGTGTTAAAGTAAATTTAAATTCGATTCCTTCATCATTTACGTCAGATAAAGCAATATCAGGTTCTGCTACAATTCTAACATCTTTTTGATCTTCAAATGCCTTAACATATGCTTGTTCTAAGCATAAGTCTGCTGCATCCATGTATAAAGAAGATTTTCCATATTTTTTTAGAAACAATTCTTTTGGAGCATGACCTTGACGAAAGCCATCAATTTTTACTTTCTTACTTGCCTTTTCATATGCTTTATTTAAAGCTTCTTCCCATTCTTTTCCTTCTATTTTAACAGTAATTTCTTTTATATTTTTATTTTCTGCTGCTTCACTTTTTTTACTCATACTTTTTTCCTCCAATTCATGTTACTAGTATATCTTATTTTTCTTAATAATTCAACACTTTTCCTTTTTTTAAAACTGAAAAAAGCACCAAGTGCTTTTACATAATTTCTACAACTTTAACGTCATATTTTCCATTTGGACTTTCTACAGATACAATATCTCCAACATGAAGACCTAAAATTGCACTTGCAATTGGTGATTCATTAGAAATTTTGTTTTGGAATGGATCTGCTTCTTTACTTCCAACAATTGTATATTCTTCTGTTTCTTTATCTTCTACATATTCTATTTTAACTTTTGATCCAATTGCTACTTGATCGGTTTTTACATCACTAATAACAATTGCATTTTCTATCATTGCTTCTAGTTCTTGAATCTTACTTTCTACAATTGCCTGTTCTGTTCTAGCAGCATCATATTCTGCATTTTCACTTAAATCTCCTAAAGCACGAGCATCTTTTAATGCGTTGATTACTTCTGGTCTTTTCTCTAATTTTAGATACTCTAACTCTTTTTGCATTTCTTCAAGGCCTGCTTTTGTTAAGTAAATTTCTTTTGTATTTGACATTCTATTTCACCTCAAAATTAATTTTTCTTTTAAATCTATCAAATAATACTACAGTTTTTTTCTTTTGTCAACTTTCTTTTGTATTATTTTTTAATTCTCATGAAATCATTTTGATACAAAGGTTTATTCACTTTTACTTTGACAACTTGTTTTGGATGTCTTACTATGTCAATTTGTTCCCCTGACTCATCTATGATTTCTTCTATTTTCATCTGAAAAGTATCAATGTTTGGTCCAAAGAATTCTACCATATCTCCAACTTTAAAATAGTTACGCTCTTCTATTACTGCATATCCATCTTGATAATCCAAGATAAGACCTAGGAAATCTTGATTTGATATTTCTACACGTCCATTATAATATTGACATTCTACCCCTTCACTCTCATCAAAAAATTGAGGTACTGAATCTCTATTGGCACAATTTGTGAGTACTTTTTCATACTCCTTATTATATTCATAATTTTCTTTTTGTTGCATGTACTCGTCAATTACTTTTCTATAAATATCGACAACAGTTGCAATATAATAAATAGAACGCATTCTTCCTTCTATTTTAAAAGATGTTATTCCAATATCTATCATATCTGGAATATAAACAAGTAAAGATAAATCTTTGGTACAGAAAGTAAAGGGTTTCTCTCCTATCAATGCTTTTCCCCCTTTATCTAGTAAATCAAAATCCCATCTGCATATTTGACTGCAGCCACCACGATTAGAATCTCTTGCTGTTAAAAAATTAGATAGTACACATCTTCCACTATAAGAAGCACACATAGCTCCATGAATAAAACATTCAATTTCAATATCTACATGTTTTTTTATTTCCATGATTTCTTTTCTTGTTGTTTCTCTTCCAAGAACAATTCTAGTAATTCCTTCTTCTTTCCAAAATTTTACAGCCTCATAATTTAATGTAGATTGTTGGGTTGATAAATGAAGTTCTAAATTGGTATTTTCTTTGGCTAAAGAAATAATAGCTGGATCGCTAATAATGATAGCATCTACACCAATCTGATCTAATTCTTTTAAATAGTTTGTTAAAGCTTTTAATTCTGAAGTATGGAGTGCAATATTGACAGTTACATATACCTTTTTATGTAAATCATGAGCAAACTCTACGCCTTCTTTTAATTCTTCTAATGTAAAGTTAGAAGCATTGGCTCTAAGTCCAAACATAGTACCGCCTAAATAAACTGCATCGGCTCCATAAAGAAGGGCAAATTTAAGCTTTTCTAAACTTCCAGCAGGTGCTAATAATTCTGGCTTATTCATTCTTTTTCCCCCTTTATTTTATATATAGTTTCTGTATATAAGAACCCTTTGTCTACATTTTGTCTACATAACTCATTGACAGTACTTTCTACTTGTTCCTTATTTCCTTCTGTCAAGTTTTGTAACAAACTTACAATTTGACAAAAGACATTTTCTTCTATCAAAAAGCTATTTAAAATAGCATATTCAATTCCCATTCGTTCTAATTCTAATATTTCTGTGATAGCGTTTAAAATGTGGGCTGAATAAACAACAGTTCCATTGTTATCATCTATAATCGGATAAGTTTTTCCTTCTTTTTCTAAATAATATAAATTGCCATTTTCTTCTAATCCAAAACATTCTAAGTAATTTTTTACTAGATGTCTTTTAGAATCAAACATTGGAAGGTAACCAAAAACATTTACAAACAAAGAAACATCTGTATTTTTTCTTATTTCTTTGATTTCTTCTAATGTAATCTCACTTGATAAATAAGTACCTTTTACTCCATGAGATGCCCAAAAATTACAAGTACCTGCATTCGTTGTTAAATGCTCTTGGCTCCAAATCAAAGGATAAGTTATTTGTAGTTCTTTTTTTAATCTTACAATACTAATATCATAATAAAAAACTCCATCTATGGGATATTTTTCTAATTCTAGCATTGTTTTTTTTAAACTTTCCAAATCTTTATTATGCATATTTTTATTTAACATAATAAAAATTTTTTTTCCTTCTTCTTTTAATTTTTTATACTCATTTAAATCTTCTATTGAAATATAAAAAGGCATGTTTACACTTAAATTTTGAATGCCTAAAATAACTCCATCTGTTAAAATTTTCTCCGATTTTTTACTTGGTATTGTCAATATTTTCATACTATCACATCCCATCGTATTATAGCAAAAATGTGTTGAAATAGCAAAAAAAAATACAGAACTTTAGGAGTTTTATCTAAATTCTGTATTTTTAAAACATTTTTGGTTTCACATTATCTTCTGATACTCTCTTTATCTCGTTGTTACTAAAATCAATAATTGTACTAGTTCCATCTAAATTTCTATTCTGAGATTGTAATCCTACATAATAGGAAAGAACATCGGCTAAATAATATGGATTTCCATAAGTCGCATGTTTCCAAACATATTTAGCCTGGGCTTCTGCAATAACTATTGGGTCTGTTTCCTCTAAATCAAGCATAACACGATAATAATATTTATTTGGATTTTGGTGGACATCTTTCACAATAGCCAACCATCCCAAATCATTAATGTTATTTTTTACTTCTTCTTCTGTTATTCCCATTTGTTTGGCATAATCATGTATAATGACACGCATCATTCCCTGTCCATAATTATAAGATTGAAGCGCTAAATAAGGGTTTCCATTATATAAGTCAATTCTTTTTTGCAAATACATTGCTGCTGCTTGAGAATTTAATTCAAAATCAACTGCATTTTCCATAGTTATGGATAAAGAATCTTCGCTTTCTGTTTCATAATTCCAAGCTTTTACAACTCTTCCATCAGGGGATTCTAGTTGAAAAGCTCCTACACCATACCCGTTATAGCGGTTTCCACCTGGACAACAAGCCTCATGTTCTAGGTTGGATTCTGCAAGTCCTTTGGCAAGTAATATATAAGGATCGACTCCATAAGAAAGAGCTGCTTGGCCAATAATTTTTCCTATTTCACTTTCTAAAATAGATTCTATTTTATCACTATTGACTCTTGCACCTAACATAATTCTAGAACGGTCATATTCATCATAATTTGCTTGTAGTTCTATTGTTTGTTCTAAACGATGAGAAAACTCAAAAATATCAATGGTTTGTTCAACTGGTTCTAGAGAAGAAATAGGATTAATCTCTGATAATGCTGCAATACCTTCTTGACCTGGGTCTACAGAATGTTCTGCTATGGTATTATTAACAGGTGCTTGTTGTATATGGAAATTCGTATTCCCATTTATCATAAACACAGCCCCTGCTACTAATACTGTTCCAGTTAAGGCAATGCTAGCTAATTTTACTTTATTTGCATATAAAATTCTTAATTGTAAGGTTTGAAGAAAATTGGTTTGCTCATTTCTTTTTAAATTTTCTGAAAGAATAGGAGTTCTATTTAATCTTCGAAATAATGTTTTTAAAATTGCTTCTTGTTGCAATTGCTTATAATCTTTTACAACAATAATATGATTATCAGCTGTATATAAAATTAAATCATCTTCACTTTTTCTTGCATTTATAAAATGAATTGCTTTTTTTGAAATATATTCTCGAATTGGAGCTTCTTTATTTGTTCTTCCTTCTCCCATAATTTCTAAATATAAACCATTTTCTGAAGCACCAATATATGCAATATTTCTCATTTTTCACCACCTCACAATTTTTCACTTATTCCAATTCCATCTCCCAGTTCAATAAAAATTGTTTTAAACTCTTTATTTTCTTTTAAAAATTCAATATAATTTCTTATTTTTCCAACCATTTGACGTAAATTTTTACTTTCTATTCTTGCCTCTTGTTTGGTATATCCATGAAAGTTCAAATTATCAGAAATAATTACTCCACCACTTATTAAATTAGAAGAAAATTTTTCAAAAAATCTTACATATTGACTTTTCGCCGCATCAATAAAAATTAAATCAAATTGTTCTTCTGTTTGAAAATCCATAATATCTTGATTGAATACTTGTATTTGTTCTTGAAGATTAGCTTGTTTTATATTTTTGATCGCTTTTTGATAGCGTTCTTGATCTCTTTCGATTGTTACAATTTGAATATCTTTTGAAACAAGTGCCATTCTGATTGCAGAATATCCAATCGCAGTACCCAATTCAAGAATTTTTTTTATATGATGTTCTTTTATATAATTTTCTAAAAAACAAATTCCATCTGGTAGCATAATTGGAATTTTATTTTCTTTGGCATAATCTTCCATTTCTTCTATTAATATTCGTACCATAATCCCTCATTTTTTAAACGTGCTACAGTTTTTTCATGTTCACTATTCGTTTTACTAAAATAAGTCTTTCCATTTTTATCAGCTACAAAAAAGTAATTATTATGAGTCTTTGGGTCAATAGAGGCCTCAATAGCATCAATTCCAGGATTACAAATTGGTCCGATTGGAAGTTTTCCAGCCATTTTAACCGCTCTTGTGTTATAATCGTTTACTTCATCTATTTCACTTTGATATAAATCTCTTTCACTCATTTCTACTTTCGCTCCATAGTAAGTGGTAACATCACTTCCTAAAGACCAACCAGCTTCTAGTCTATTATAGAAAACTCCTGCTACTCCTGCCCTATCATCGCTTCCTGCTGCTTCTAATTCTATAATAGAAGCAAGTGTTAACATTTCATGAAGAGAATAATCGCTTTTCTCAATTTCTTCTTTATAAGGCTCTAACTTTTTCCCTGTTTGATCTAACATTTTTTTAAATATTTCTTTCACAGTTACATTCTTATTTTTAAATTCATAAGTATCTGGAAATAAATATCCTTCTAAAGAATAATAAAGTTTTGTATTCAAGATACTTTCGTCCAAAAACCAATATTCATTTATCAATTCTTTTAAATACGTTTCGTCTTTTAAAACTTCATAAATCTCTTCTTCTTTATTATTTGTTTTATTTTCAATAATCTTAGCAATCCCTCTCATATGTTTTCCTTCTGGAAAGGTAATTGTAATAGACTCTGTCGTTAATTCACTATCATTTGACAAAGCTTTGATAATTTTCTCCACTCCCATATTTTGATTTAATGAAAAAGTTCCTGCTCTAAAATTGCTTGGTTTTTTTAATTTTATATAAATTTTGTAAACTAATTCAGAATTGATTAATTTTTTTTCTTTTAATTCTTTCGCAATCGTTAAATAAGTTTGCCCTGGAGTAATTGTAAATTCAACAGGCGTATTTTTATTCGTAACTGGTTTTAATCCCCATTCATATAAAAAATATAATATAACAATAACAAAAATTACAAACACAACAAAACCGAAAATCCCCTTTTTGACGCTAGACTTTATTTTTCTCTTCGCCATAACGCTAAAAACGAGCTATTGCTCGTTCATACTTTCTGCTGCTTTTGTTTGTAATTCTTCTAAAATAGTTTCAATAATTTTCCACTCTTTTTCTGTTTCAATTGGTATTAATTTTGTCTCTGTTTCATTTGGGTTATAAATAGAAGCATATACTTTTGTATTTCCTTCTTCATCTGTTGTATTATCTGTATATACCATGTAGTTTTTCTTTGTTTCATCTGATTCAAATGTAAATAATACTTCACATTCTATTTCTTTTCCTGCATCATCTGTTACTTTAAATGTCATTCTTTCTTCGCTCATAAATTTCTTCCTTTCATTTTATCTAAATAAGTCTGTAATATAATATTAGCGGCTAAACTGTCAATTTTCTTTTTTCTTTTTTTTCTTGACATATCTGCTTCTACCATATAATGAGTTGCTTCTACAGTTGATAAACGTTCATCTTGCATAATTACTTCGATATTTAGTACTTTTTCTATCTGTTCTTTGAAGTCTAGAGTTGTTATTCCTCTTTCTCCTATTGTATTATTCATATTTTTCGGAAATCCTAAAACAATTTTTTCAATATTATACTCCTCTATAATATTTCTTAATTCTGGAATTAAGACTTCGTAATCTCCTTCATTAAAACGAATTGTTTTATAAGAATTCGCAATTGTTGCTGTAATATCCGAAATGGATATTCCTAAAGTTCTGGTTCCAAGATCTAATCCTAGATATCTCATTTATTTAAAAACTTTCTTACCATAATTTCTAAGATCTTAGCTTGGTCAAATTGGAGAATTTTTTTTCTTGCTTCTTTATGACTAGAAATATATCCAGGATCTCCACTCATCAAATATCCAACAATTTGATTCATTGGATTGTATCCTCTTTCTTCTAGAATTTGTGCAACTTCAACGATTGTTTTTTCAATCAAAGCACTTTCGAACTCATCTCCATTATAAACTTTTGTTTCTTCCAAATCCATCACCTACTTTATGAATACAACTTCATTTTATCAAATATTATCATTTATTGCAATCATTCAAGATTAAATAAATGATACTTTTCTATATATGTAATTGCCTTTTTCTCATAATAATTAGAGAATGATTGGCCAAAAATTTGATTCAATGTATTTTTCATCATTTCTTCTGTTTCTGCTTCACTTCCCTCATACTCCAAATAAATTCCAAGATTCTCTATTATTTGAATAGACATTCTTGCATTTCCCATTCTATAGAAATACATTTCTTGCCTCAAGTGAAAAAACTCTTGATAACCAATTAATTCTAGAAACTGCTTTCCTTTTTCTAAATCTGGTATTTCTAAATATAGTTTTTGATCTTTTTCTATATCTCCATTCTTTTTATAAATCTTTTTCTTTAATGTAAAACCTTTAAAGCGATTCCCTCCCTTCTAATTAAAATAGAATGGTTCAACAACTCTTCTACGGTTTGATATGATTCTTCTTTTTTCATATAAATATCATCTAGTACACTTTCTTCTACAAACTCACATCCAGCTTTTTCCAATGATGTTTGAATTTCTTTTAATGACTGTGTCAATTTAATTGTAAGTTCTTTTTCTTCTTTCATATATTCTCTACTTTCTTTTATTTTATTATAACAGAAAGAGAAACTATTTTGCTAGTTCCTCTATTTGTTTTTTTATCGTTTTCAAAATTTCATCTAATGCACTTGCATCTTTTCCACCGCCTTGGGCAAAAATAGGACTTCCTCCTCCTGAACCATTCGATTTTAAAGCTGCTTCTTTTACCATATTTCCGCAATGTATTTTGTCTTTCAAATCAGCATGGGCTTTGGCTAATATATTTACATTCCCATTATTCACAGTTGCAATAAAAATAAATCCATTGTTTAAACTGTTTAAAAGCGCATCTATTACTTGCTTTAAAATATTTAAATCATAATTTTCTACTTTCATAATAATTGTTTCTATATTTCCAATTACTTCTTTTTGATTCATAAATTGATCTAAGTTTTGAAGTGCTTTTTTCGACTTTTCTTCTAAATATCGTTTTTCTAATTCCATTACACTCTTTTTAATCGTTTCCATTTCATTTAGATTAAATACGATATCTTTATAAGTGTGAGGAGCATCATTGTTAATATTAAAATTAAAGTCTAAAATAATTTCTTCTTGTTCCCCTTCTTGTATAATTCTTTTTGCCTTTGATAATAATTTCATCATCTCATCATTATATGGTTTGATTGCAGCAAATAAAGAGGACTCTATTCTATCTCCTGTTGCTCCAACAATTCGATATACATTGCTTCCTTTGGATTCTAAAGATACAATTGCGAAACGCTCTATTTCCCCAATATTTTTAACATGTGTTCCAGCACATAATTCTTTAGAGTCACCAATTGTAACAACTCTTACTTTATCTCCATATTTTTCATCAAACAATGCCATTGCTCCTGTTTGTTTGGCTTCTTCTAATGTTAAAACTTCTGTTTTGGTATCTACCTTTGTTGCAATACGCTCATTGATACGTTCTTCTACTTTTACTAATTCGTCTTTTGAAATTTTACCTTCATAATGAATATCAAAACGAACATTTTCATTATCAATTGCAGAACCAGCTTGATGGACACTTTCTCCTAATACTTCCTGTAACGTTCTTTGAAGAACATGAGCAGCACTATGGTTACACATAACATGATGTCTAAATTCTTCATTCACACTAGCGATTACTTTATCTCCTACTTTTAGAACACCATCAAAGGTTACATAGTGAAAATGTTGTTTATTTGGGGCTTTGAACGAATCTTCTACTTCTACCATAATATTTCCATCTATAATGGTTCCAATATCAGAAATTTGTCCTCCACTTTCTGCATAAAATGGAGTTTCTTCTAAAACAACATATCCAGAATTTTCTAATGTTTCTACAAACTTTTCTCCATTAAATAATCTTAAAATAGTAGTCTCTATTTTTAATGTATCATAACCTACAAAAAGACTTTCTTCTTTAAAATTTAATAATTCTTCATTTTGAATATTCATACTTGTTGCTTTACTTCTACTTTCTCTAGCTAGATCTTTTTGTATTTTCATACAAGTATCAAAGGCTTCTTTAGATACTGTAAAACCTTTTTCTTCTGCATATTCTAGTGTTAGTTCAAATGGAAAGCCATAAGTATCATATAATTTAAATGCTTCCTCACCACTAATGGTTTTATCTGTACTTGTTTCAAATAACTCTTGTAATCTTTTTTCTCCTTTTGCAAGTGTTTTCATAAAAAGCTCTTCTTCTTTGTTTACTTTTTCCATAACAGAAAGTTCATGGGAACGTAAATTCGGATAAGCATATTCCATAATCGAAACTACTACTGGGACCAATTCTTTTAAAAATGGTCTTTCAATACCTAGCACTTTCCCATAACGAACAGCTCTACGTAATAATCGTCTAAGAACATAATCTCTTCCATTGTTTCCAAAATTAGCGCCATCTGAAAGGGCGAATGTAATCGTTCTAATATGATCAGCAATTACTTTAAACGCCATTTCTCCATGATATTCTTTTCCACTTATTTCTTCTGTTTTCTCAATAATAGGAAGAAACAAATCTGTATCAAAATTGGTATCCACTTCTTGTAAAATAGAAAGCATTCTTTCTAATCCCATTCCTGTATCAATATTTTTACTTGGAAGTTCTGGATATTCTTCTCTTGGAATTCCTGCTTTCGCATTATATTGACTAAATACATTATTCCATATTTCAATATAGCGGTCATTTTCAATATCATCTTGTAACAATTTAATCCCTAAATTTTCAGGGTCATATTTTTCTCCTCTGTCATAAAAAATTTCACTATCTGGTCCACTTGGTCCTGGTCCGATTTCCCAGAAGTTTCCTTCTAATTTGATAATGTGAGAAGGGTCTACTCCAACTTTAATCCAAGTATTATATGCTACTTCATCATTTGGATAAATGGTCATGTAAAGTTTCTCTTTATCAAAACCAATCCACTCTGGACTTGTTAGAAATTCAAATGCCCAAGTAATTGCTTCTTCTTTAAAATAATCACCAATAGAAAAGTTCCCAAGCATTTCAAAGAAAGTTTGATGACGAGCTGTTTTTCCAACATTTTCAATATCATTGGTACGAATACATTTTTGGCTGCTACAGATTCTTCTGTTATCAGGAACAACACTTCCATCAAAGTATTTTTTTAAAGGTGTCACTCCTGCGTTGGTCCATAGTAAAGTTGGGTCATTGATTGGTACTAACGAAGCACTTTCTAGTACTTGGTGTCCTTTGCTTTCCCAAAATTGAAACCATAAGTTTCTCATTTCATTTCCTGTTAATTTTTTCATATTCTACACCTCTTGTTTTAAAATATCATTTACTTTTTCTTTTAATTCTTCTAGACTTCCATCATTTTCAATCACATAATCATAGTTTGCATAATCATCTAAATCCGTTTCTGTTCTATGCATTTTTTGTTCTTCTGTTAAACCATTATCAAAATTAGGCCGATTTACTCGAATAATAACAACGTTTTCAAAATTATCTCTTGGTGTATCAACTTCTATTTTAAATCTTGCATCGGAAATCGTTAACACATCAAAGAAGAAAGAATACACTTTAATATCATCCACGATTTTCTTTACAAAAAACGCTTCATCAATCTTATCACGAATGACATTTGTTCCAAGTTGCTGTAAAAGTTCTCTTGGTTTTGTTTCTTCACTCCCATCCCAATTACTAATTTTTTTCGCATATTCTTTAATATAACTACTATATTGTAAATTTAAAACATCATAATGATTTTCTATATAATAGTTTCTAATCATTTCTGCTATGGTATCTTTACCATGCCTTGCTTTCCCACATACAATAAAAATTTTTGGTTGTTTTTCTTTTAATTTCATTTTATCCATCCTTTCAAATTATAGAAAAACCACGTATTTTTCTAGGAACGAAAAACCGTGGTACCATCCTAATTGCTTCTTTTTTTGATAACGGAGAGTTCTCCGGTAGGATTTGCCTACACTCTAAAGGAGCTTCCACAAGTTTGTTTTCTCATTTTCACCAACCATGAGTTCTCTACTAAAACAAATATTGTGTACTAATCTTTATCATTGTTTTAATTAAAATCTAATATATCATATTTTTCGTCTAAAAATAGAACAATGGATTTTACTACTGAAATAATTGGAGTTGAAATAAGCATTCCTAATATTCCCCAAAAATGTCCAAAAATAAGTAATCCTAACATAATTGTAACTGGGTGTAATTTTGTAGTTTTACTCATAATAAGAGCTTGAATAAAATTACCTTCTAAGAATTGTATCACTGCAATTACTACAAGTACTAATATCCCAGTTGTTGGAGATTGGGCGAATCCAACAATCACTGCTGGTGCACCTCCAATATAAGGTCCCACATAAGGAATAATGTTAGTAAGCCCACAGAAAAGTCCAAATAGAAGTGGTGCTTTTAAGCCAACTAGCCATAATCCAATTGATGTTACAATAAAGACAAATGTAGAATCAAGTAGTGCTCCTTGTACAAATCTTCTTAAAGAAGTATTTACTTCTGTAATTAATTCTCTCGCATCTTTTTGCATCTTTCTAGGAAATATTGTAATAATGGTATCATTCACATTGTCAAATCCAATTAATAAATAAAAACCAATAATAAGTCCTATTAGGAAAATTCCAAGACCACTAAAAATTGATTTTGCGATATCTACTGTCATGGTTGGAAGAGAGCTTGCTAAATTGGCTCCAAATTCTTCTATATTTTTAAATACATCTAGCTTAAAGGCATCGGCATCAAAGTCCTTAATCGCTGACAATTTTTGAAAAACTTCATCAATCCAAGATTTGACAGAATCAAATACTTTAGGTAATGTTTGAACAAAATCATTAATTTGGTCTGATAATAAAGGAATAATTGTAGCCAATAAAAGAAATAAGAAACCAAGGAATAAAAGATACATAATAATAGAACCAAAAGTCCTCTTTATTCCTTTCTTTTGTAGCCATTTAACGGCTGGGTCAAATAACCAGGCCATAAATATTCCAATAAAAAGAGGTGCTACAATTGTTAATAGTTCAATTATGAAATCCCAGATTTTTAATTCTTTTACTACTTTTATAGCTGCCCAAGCACCAACTATAATAATTAAGAAATATGAAATATGAAGTATTTTTTTAGCTAATGAAATAGTCTCATTTACATTTTTCATATTTAGTTCTTTGTCATTTCCTTTTCGAAACATGATTTCACCTCATAATTCTATTATAACCTATATGATACTCTTATGTAAATCATTATTGTTCATGAAAGTAGAAAAATAAATTGACAAAATTTTAAAACGATACAAAACGAATTCTAGCATATCCATGGTCATTATTTCCATTGATATTTCCTGTTCCTCTTGGATTTGGCATTTCCTCTCTTCCACTTAACATCAAAGCATTTTTAAAACTCATATTAGAGTAATGAATTGAGCTACCTGTCGGTTTTAATGATTCATTGATAGCATTACATCCATTATAGCCAGAGATAAAGGAAGAACCACCACCGCCTCCTTGGCCAGAACCGCCTGATTTGGTAGCACCTCCTGCTCCACCTCCGTAGTAGCCTCCTCCACCGCCTCCTGCACCTGTGCCATCGGATACAGAGTCGTTATTTCCGCCTTTTCCAAAGCTTCCTGGATTAGGAGTTCCTGTTCCACCATAAATGTTATTTCCGTTTGTTCCTCCTGCTATTTGAGTACCACCTTTTCCATCTTGGTTGTTATAAGCATGTCCGCTATAGTATCCTCCACTATAACCTTGTAATCCGCCTGCGTAGCTCCCTCCTCCAGCAGTTGTATAAACTCCAAGAGAAGAACCACCACCGCCTCCAGCGACCATAATTCTCGATTTTAAACTATCTATATTGTCCCAATCTCCGCTTTCAAGACGAATATCTGTTGCTCCACCACCAGAAGTTCCATAACTTGTTCCAAGTCCTCCTGTTCCTCCTCCATTAAAAGTTGGAGTTCGGCTTGCCACTTTTCCTTTTTCGCCTATATAAATATATAGTTTCTGTCCTTTTGTTAAAACAATATTTCCTTTTGAATATCCACCTTTACTAAATTGTTCTGTTCCTTCATAAAATCCACCAGTTGCTCCCCATAGTTCAATTTGATAAGTACCACTTGCTGGAACAGTAAAAGTCTCATAATTGCCAGTATAGTCATAATTCATATCAGAAACATGAAGAATTTTTCTTATTTTTGTTTCAATTAACTGATTTTTATCATTATAGAGCTGATATGTAATGGTACGCATATTCCAAAGTGTATCTTTTGCATCATCTTTGACTTCAACATGATATTTTATTCCACTTGGTGAATTTCCTAATAAAATTTCATACCCTGGGTCTTCAAAAGTATCAGTCCTTTGTATTATTTGCTCTTCTCCCAATAAATAAATCATGGCGTGGTCTTCTATATCATGCAATAGTGTAATACGTACATAACCATCTTCAGCGTTTCCATTCATTGTTCCCTCTTTTCTAGGATTTGGCATTTCTTCTTTTCCACTTAGCATGAAAGCATCACGAAATACAATGCCAGAATAATGATTCGGCTGTCCAGATGGCGAACCATCTTTATGAATGGCATTTACGCCTGGATACCCAGAGATAAACGAAGAACCTCCTCCGCCTCCTTGACCAGAGCCTCCGTTTTTGGTAGCACCTCCAGCTCCACCGCCGTAGTAACCGCCACCTCCTCCTCCAGCTCCAAGACCGTCAGATATAGAATCGTTATTTCCACCTTTTCCAAAACTTCCAGAATACGTAGTTCCTGTTCCATTATGAACATTATTTCCATTTGTTCCACCAGATATTTGTGTTCCACCTTTTCCCTCTTGATTATTATAAGGATGACCATGATAATAACCACCATTATATCCGGTTAGTGTCCCAGCATAGCTCTTTTCTCCAGCTGTATTGTATTCAAGGTGCGCTACTCCGCCACCTCCTCCAGCGACCATGACTCTCGATTTTAAACTTTCAGAATCATCCCAATTTCCTTCTATCAAACGAATGTCTGTGGCTCCACCTCCTGAATAACCATATATACTACCATTTCCTCCATATCCGCCTCCATTAAAGGAAACTTTATGATTATTTTTTCCTTTTTCACCAACATAAATATAAAATGTATCTCCCTTTTTTAAATGAATTGTGCCTTTTGTATAAGCACCATAACCATAAGGGGCATCTTCATTTCTTCCACCTGCTGCTCCCCATAATTCTATTTCATAAAGACCATCATAAAGAGCTTCAAATTTTTGAACATTTCCAGTATATTCAAAATCAGCATGATATCGTTCATCTAAAATATGAAAAACTTTTTCTGCTTTTACATTTTTGTCATTTTTTAAATAATAAGTAATGTGATAGTCTCCTGGAGTTTTTCTATCCACAGTTCCCTCATAACCAATATTATTTTCTACAGTATGATTTTCATTATCATAAGCAGTTACCCCTTTTAATATATCAATCATTTCGCCTTTAAAATAAGTGGTTTCTTCTTCCTCAACAACGATACTTCCTTTGAAATCACTACAAGCACCTTCTTCTAAATGAATCTTTGGCGCATAATAACTTTTATAAGCACACCATTTTCCATTATATAATTGAAGTTCTATTCTACCTTCTTCATTAATTTCTACATATCCGCTTTTTGGTCTTGTTCCTGTAAAAGACAATACTTTGTCATTCGGAAAAGTAAATAATTGCTTTGGTGTTTCTTCAAAAATCAAAGCAGTTGCATAATAAGCTTGAGCTGTTTCCATAATACCGTAAGCACTATTTAAAAAAGCTTGCTTTCTAGATTTCTCAATAATATTTAGCACAATTGGAACAGTGATAAGTGCTATAACGGCTAGTATTATAATGACAGCCAATAACTCAATTAATGTAAACCCTTTTTCTTCATGGTACCAACACCTATTCTAAACCCATTTTACATCAAAGTTTTCACTTTATCAATGAAAAAGAACAATCTTTTCAATTGTTCTATACACTCATGAGTTCATTTTCTTTTTCTTTAAATTTTTCATCTACTATTTTATTATATTTATTAATCAATTCTTGAACGTCTTCTTGTCCAGCTTCTTTATCATCTTCTGGAATTTCTAATTTTTTAATGTCATTATTTGCATCTTGACGAATGTTGCGAAGCGCGATTTTAGCTTCTTCTGCAATTGTTTTGGCTTGTTTTACATACTCTTTTCTTGTTTCTTCTGTAAGTGCTGGAATATTTAAAATAATAACTTCACCATTATTGTTTGGTGTTAGTCCAATATTGGCTTCATAAATTCCTTTTTCTATTGCTCCTAAGCAACTTCTATCAAATGGTTTAATCATAAGTTGTCTTGCTTCTGGAATAGAAATTGTCGCTAATTGTTTTAATGGTGTATCACTTCCATAATAAGAAACCATTACTTTATCTAAAATTGCTGGATTGGCTCTTCCTGCTCGAATATTTAAAAATCTTTTTTCCATATTTTCAATTGCACTATTCATACGCATTTCCGTTTCCATTATTATGTCATTCATATATAACCCTCACATTTCTAGTTTTATTATATTATAAATATTTGCAAATATCAATATAAAATAAAAGATTAAGAAGAATCTTAATCATCTATTTTTTGAAAAAATATTTTTTATTTTTCGCAATAAATTTCAAATATATTCACGTATCTTTTTAAATGCGCTATTATCCTCTAAATCTGTTTTTTGTAATTGTTCAAAAAGTTTCTTTTGTTCTTTAGATAGTTTTTTTGGAGTAATTACTTTAATAATAACATACATATCGCCTTTTCTACTACTGTGGATATGTTCTACCCCTTTTCCTTTTAAACGATATTTATCTCCAGTCATACATCCAGCATCAATTGTAAGCTTTACAGTTCCATATAAAGTTGGAACTTCTTTTTTACATCCTAAAACAGCATCTACAATTGTAATTGGTAGTTCTAAATAGATATTGTCATCTTCTCTTTCAAAAATTGGATGTGTTTTTACATTAAATTCAATGTAAACATCTCCATTTGGTCCACCATTACTTCCTGCATTTCCTTTTCCAGCCAACCTTAATTGATTTCCAGTATCTACTCCTGCTGGAATCGTAACTTCTAAATCAACATTCCGTTTCGCTTTTCCTGAACCCCTACATTGGCTACAAGTCGTTTCATAGCTTTTTCCTTTTCCTTTGCAATTTGGACAAGTCGATTTTGTCATAAATGCTCCAAATAAAGTCCTTTGTTCTGTTGTTACTTGACCACTTCCATGACAGGTTGGACATGTTTTTTCACCATGTCCACCTTTTCCAGAACATTCTTTGCAATCTTCAACAACATCTAAGTTTACTGTTTTCTTTGTTCCAAATACTGCTTCTTCAAAGGTTAAATTCATTCTAATTAAAGAGTCTGAACCTTTTCTAGCTCTAGTGGAAGAGTTTCCACCTCCAAAACCAAATCCGCCTCCAAATAAATCACTAAAGATATCTGAAAAATCAAATCCAGAGAAATCAAATCCACCTGTTCCTCCAGGTCCTCCTTGGAAGGCTGCATGACCATATTGGTCATATTGCTGACGTTTTGAAGCATCGCTTAATACTGCATAGGCTTCCTGTGCTTCTTTAAATTTTTCTGCTGCATCTGGCTCTTTACAAACATCTGGATGATATTTTTTAGCAAGCTTTCTGAAAGCACTTTTTATTTCAGAGTCAGTCGCTGTTTTGCTAACCCCTAGTATTTCATAATAATCTCTTTTTTCCATTTTACTTCACTTCCTTTTGGTTATATAAAGCTTTTAGTTCTTGAAGTTTCTGTTCAAAAACAGACAATGCTTTTTCTATTGGTTCCTTAGTTGTCATATCAATTCCAACACGTTTTAAAATTTCTAATGGATAATCGCTTCCACCACTTGATAAAAATTCCAAGTACCTTTCTTTTACACCTTCTACTTCATTTAGAATATCATATGCAATTGCAATCGCACTTGATAAACCAGTGGCATATTTATAGACATAGAAGGAATCATAGAAATGTGGAATTCTTGCCCATTCATAGCGGATTTCATTGTCACTAATCACATCAGGACCATAATAAAGTTTATTTAATTCATAATAAGTATTACTAAATTCTTGCTCTGTAAGAGGCACTCCATTGGCTTCTTTTTCATGCATCAACATTTCAAATTCAGCAAACATTGTTTGACGATAAATCGTCGTTCTTACTTTTTCCAAGAACTCTGTCAAATATAAGATTTTTTCTTCTTTTGTTTCGGCATTTTTATATAAGTAGTCGTTTAACAATATTTCATTTACAGTAGATGCGATTTCAGCTAGGAAAATTGGATATCCATGATTGATAAAACTTTGATTTTTATTAGAATAATAAGAATGCATAGAATGTCCTAGTTCATGAGCAAGAGTGCTCACAGAATCTATTCTATTATCATAATTTACGGATAAGTAAGGATAAGAATCATAAGTCCCCCAACTATAAGCCCCCGATTTTTTTCCTCTATTTGGATAAATATCAATCCATTTTTCAGTAAAAGCCTTTTGTAAGTTGCTTATATACTCCATACCTAATGGTTTTAAGGCTTCTAATACAATTTCTTTTCCTTCTTCAAATGGAATCTCTTTCGGCTTTTCTTGTATCAAATCTGCATAAACATCATACATGTGCATCTCGTCATACCCTAATACCTGTTTTCTAAAACTCATATAACGATACATGTCTTTAAAATGCTCATGTACAGTATCAATTAAGTTATGATAAACGGAAATATCAATATTGTCACGAAAAAGGCTCGCTTCTAATGGACTATTATAGTTTCTAACTTTACTATAGAAAAAGTTTTCCTTGATTTGTCCTTTCAAGGCTGCTGCAATTGTATTTTTAAAATCTCCAAAATATTTATACATTGCTTTAAAAGCATCTTCTCTAATTCTTCTATTTTGACTTCCAACATAATATCCATAATTACTATTAGTAAGTTCTACTTCTTCGTCGTTTTCATCTTTTATTGTTCCCAAATAGATATCTGCATTATCTAAATTATAAAATACATCGTCTCCTGTGCCAAATGCATTTGAAGCTGCTGCTATAATTGCTTCTTCCCCTTTACTTAGTGTATGCTTTTGATAACGAAATATGGACTCTAAAGCAAAGCGATATTCTTCAAGTTCCTTTTTTTCTTCAATGTATTTAAGAACTGTATCATATGGGCAACTTAAAATCTCTGGGCGTACAAAAGCTAACGCTTCATTTACATCATCATTCAATGTTTCCGTTTTCATTTTTCGTTCTTGTGCTTGTGTATTTGTTGTATCTTCATCACAAAGCATATGTGCATATACATAGATTTGTTCTAAAACTCTATCTAATTCATCACTTGTTTTCAAATAAGAAAGTAAAGATGCACTAGAACTCATAATATGACCTTGCATATTTTGAATTTGTTCCTTTTTTTGTATTACTTCTTGATATAATTCATCAAAGCTTTTTGCTTCTACCATTTTTTCTAAATTCCATTTATATTTATTATCAATTTCTGAACGCTTTTTTACTGTTTTTCCCATAGTTTCTCCTTATCCTTAAGAAAGTTCTAGTTTCCTAGAACTTCTTTTTATTTTTCTTCAAATTCTGCATCTACTACATTATCATCTTTTTTATCAGAGGTTTGTTCTTCACTATTATTTTCATTTGCTTGAGCTTGTTTTGCTGCTTCTTCATAAACTTTTGTTGCAAAAGCCATAGCAGTTTCATTTAATTTTTCTTTTTTAGATTTAATATCTTCTAAGTCATCTTTTTCTAATGCTTCTTTTAACTCTTTCATTTCTGCTTCTGCTTTTTCTTTATCTTCACTACTTACTTTATCTCCAAGGTCTTTTAACGCTTTTTCTGTAGCAAAAATTGTTTGTTCTGCTTCATTACGTAAGTCAGCTTCTTCTTTTCTCTTTTCATCTGCTTCACGGTTTGCTTCTGCTTCTTTTACCATTTTATCAATTTCATCATCACTTAAATTTGTAGAAGCAGTAATTGTAATAGATTGTTCTTTGTTTGTTCCTAAATCTTTTGCTTTTACATTGACAATACCATTGGCATCAATATCAAATGTAACTTCAATTTGAGGTACTCCTCTTGGAGCTGCTGGGATGTTGGTTAATTGGAAATTTCCAAGTGTTTTATTATCAGCTGCCATTGGTCTTTCTCCTTGTAAGATATGAATATCTACAGCTGGTTGATTATCTGCAGCAGTTGAGAATACTTGAGATTTGCTAGTTGGAATGGTTGTATTTCTTGGAATTAATACAGTACATACTCCACCTAATGTTTCAATACCAAGTGAAAGTGGTGTAACGTCTAATAATACGATATCATTAACGTCTCCAGTTAAAACTCCACCTTGAATGGCTGCTCCCATTGCTACTACTTCGTCTGGGTTTACTTCTTTACTTGGTTCTTTTCCTAATTCTTTTTTTACTAATTCTTGTACCATTGGAATGCGAGTAGAACCACCAACTAATAATACTTTATCAATATCTTTTGAAGTCAAGTTAGCATCTTTTAAGGCTTTACGAACTGGTTCCATAGTAGATTCTACTAAGTCACGAATCAAATCTTCAAATTTTGCTTTTGATAAGTTCAAATTTAAATGAAGTGGTCCATCTTCCCCTTGCGATAAGAATGGAAGTGAAACTTCTGTAGAACTCATACCACTTAAATCTTTTTTGGCTTTTTCAGCGGCTTCTTTTAATCGTTGCATAGCCATAGAATCTTTATGTAAGTCTACCCCATTTTCTTTTTTGAACTCGTCTGCTAAGTATTCCATAACACGGATGTCAAAGTCATCTCCACCTAAGTTGTTATTTCCACTTGTTGATTTTACTTCAAATACTCCATCACCAGTTTCTAGGATAGAAACGTCAAATGTTCCTCCCCCTAAATCGAATACCAAAATCATTTCTGATTTTTCTTGTTTATCTAATCCATACGCAAGCGCTGCTGCTGTTGGTTCATTGATAATTCTTTCTACTTCTAATCCAGCAATTTTACCAGCATCTTTTGTTGCTTGACGTTGTGCATCATTAAAGTATGCTGGAACTGTAATAACTGCTTTTGTTACTTTTTCCCCTAAATACGCTTCTGCTGTTTTCTTAAGGTCTTCTAGTACCATTGCACTAATTTCTTGTGGTGTATATTTTTTATCACCTACTTCAAACTTATGGTTGGTTCCCATTTTTCTCTTCGCACTTGATACTGTATTTGGATTTGTCATTGCTTGGTTTTTTGCTTTAATCCCAACAATTCTTTCTCCATCTTTTTTAAATGCTACAACAGATGGAGTTGTTCTTGAACCTTCTGGGTTAGCAATTACTTTTGCCTCTCCTCCATCATATACACATACACAACTATTTGTTGTTCCTAAATCAATACCTATAATTTTACTCATATTTATCACCTTTCTCTTTCTGGCAAATTCATTGCCCATTCTGTAATTATCTTGCAATATTTTTCTTTTTCCTGTTCAAATTCAGTTCGATTTTTGTAATTGCCAGAAGCATTAAAATAATTAATCGTATGAGATAAACTAGTTTTTTCTCCTAATTCTTCTACTATAAATCCTTCTGGAATATTTGGAAATTCATACTTACTTTTGAATAAAATATAAATTCCTGTTACCATTTTCTCTTTTGGATATGAAATATCATATTCTTTTATTTCATAATGACTTTCACAGCTTGCTAAAGTATAATATCCTAACTTATTTAATTTTGAAATTACTTTTGCTATCATTGGGTCACAGCTAAATACTTTAGGATGTTCTTTATAAATTTCAAACGTTTCTTTTTCTATAAAATAACATCTATCCATTTATTCACTAACTTTAACCATAGCAGGTCTAATTACTCTATCTTTGTATAAATATCCTTTTTGTAATACTTCAATAATCATACCAGGTTCCATACCTTCTACATGAGCTGTCATAACCGCTTGATGATAAGTTGGGTCAAATGGCTTATTATTTCCATCAATAGCTTTTATTTCATATTTTTCTAAGATGTTCACAAAATTACAATAAATCATTTTAAAACCTTCTAAGAATTTTGAAAGTTCATCATCCAAGTTTTCGTCATCTAAAGCAATTGCTCTTTCAAAATTATCCACTGTAGAAAGCATATCTTTAATCATATCTTCTCCAGAATATTTTAGTAAGCGACTAATTTCTTCATCTTTTCTTTTCCTATAATTGATAAAATCAGCTTTACTTACCAACAATTTATTTTCTAATTCTTTATTAACCTCTTTTAATTCTTCTAATTCTTTTTCTAATTTGTTTGATTTTTTATTTTTTCCAAATATTTTTTTATCTTCTTTTTCTTCTGCACAATTGCACTCTTCATTTTCACATCCGCATGTTTCTTCTGTGTTTTCACAATTACAATTTCCGCATCCGCAAGTTTCTTTTTCTTCCATTTTATACCTCCTTTTTGACATTATATCCCTATGTTTTGTTTAATATAGTCGAGTAATGCAATTACTCGGTCATATTCCATTCTTTTTGGTCCTATTAAAGCAATTGTTCCTTCTTCTCCACCTAATGAATATTTTGTTTTAATTACAGTAACATCATCATCAAACTCGTTTTCACTACCAATATAAATATTAATTCCATTGTCTTCTTCCTTAATATTGCTAATCATACTTTGGTCTTCAAACTTATTCATGATTTCTCTAATTTTAGTTGCATCATCAAATTCTGGTTGCATTAAAATATTTTTTGTTCCTGTCACTCTAACATTCGCTTCTTTTGTAAAGTCACTAAATGCACTATAGAAGGCATTATAAAGAACCTCGTGCTGTTTTACATATTTTGCAATTACTGGTTTTACTTCAAATTCCAGTTTGCTACTAACTTCATCAATTGGAGTACCTATAATTAATTTGTTGATTAACTCTACTGTTTGGCGTACTTCTTCTACAGAAATTGTATCTGGTAAATTCATAGTTCTATGTTCTACATGACCTTTATCTGTTACAACAATAGTGATAAACTGAAAGTCATTTAATGGAACTACTTCTACTTTGGTTACTTTATTTTCTTTCGAAGAACTTCCTAAAACTACTGATGTATAACTTGTAAGTTCAGAAATAATTTCCATACTTCTTAGAATTGCATCATTTAAAGCAAGTGATTGGTTGTGGAAAATTGTTTGTAATTTTAACATATCTTCCCCATTCATTTCTTTTGGTTTCATAATATAATCAACATAATAACGATAGCCTTTTTCACTTGGAACACGTCCAGATGAAGTATGTGTTTTTTCTAAGTAGCCGAAATCTTCTAATGTAGCCATTTCATTTCTAATAGTTGCACTAGAACAATTCATGATTTCACAAAGTGATTTTGAACTGACTGGTCTTGCTGTTTTAATATAATCTTCAATAATTAATTTTAATAGTTCAGTCTGTCTATCATTCATCATTTCTTTTCACCTCTTTGGCACTCTCTTTCAAACACTGCTATCAGTATAACATTATATGTTAGCATTGTCAATATATGAGTGCTAAAAAATAAAAAAGTATTTTTTAAATACTTTTTACAGCTTTCTTTTTACAAGTTGTTTCGGTCTTACTACGTTTGCTGGAATAAATTCACCTTTTTCATATTCTCTATCTAATTGATCAAAACGAATATTTTTCAAAGTTCCATTCACCAGCATAGTAATATAAAGTTTTTTTTCATTATTTTTGTCATAAACAAACATTTCTCCTGTTTGAATTCTATCTCTTAGTTTTTC
Source organism: uncultured Mycoplasmatota bacterium (assembly GCA_947426265.1). GTDB lineage: Bacteria > Bacillota_I > Bacilli_A > RF39 > UBA660 > MGBC102946. The sequence continues at coordinate 36,372 of CANEDJ010000006.1, forward strand.
ATATTGTGGTAATATTTTCTCACCTGCATAATATGAACTTTCCATACAATAAGCTTCAGAATGATTTAAAAGTTTAGAAGCTGGTACTTGTTCTGAGTTTTGGTAATCATGTACAAATATAGGATAAATATCAAGTTCATAAATTAAATCAATGGTTCTTTTTAAATCTTCTATTGTTTCTGTTGGAAATCCCGTTATAAATTCCGTTATTATCATAATATCTGGTCTTTCTTTTTTGATAAAACGAATAATCCTAATCAAATTTTCTAGTGAAATAGGGCGATTCATCAATCGATAAACTCTAGGGCTTCCACTTTCTAATGAGATAAAAATTCGTTTAATTTTAGAATTTTTTATTATCTCATCTACCAATTCTTGATACCAATTAATTAATGCTCCTATGTATGCAAATTTAATTTTATCAGGTTTCGTAAAAGCTTCTATCACTTCATGAGCCCTTTGTCTATTATATAAATCCATTCCATAAAGACCTAAATTTGATGCAGTTAATGCAACATGGTGAAATGGATAGTCAATCATTTCAATATCTCTCGCTAAACCTTTTACTTTTTCAATTGGATAACTTTTTAATTCAAAATTCATATAATGACTTTTACAAAAACTACAATGGTTTAAACAGCCAGAAACTGGAGAAAGTGAAATAGAAACATTATCTACTGAATATGGGATATCAAAATCATCCTCCATATTGTAACCTCTTAATAACTTTGCTATATATGGAACAAGTTCTTCCTGTTTTACAATTTCTATTTTTGCTAATAGTTCTTTTTGTTCTTCTGTTAACTCAAATTTTACTCCCTTTGATACACAACCACTCACAATTATTTTGGCATCCGCTTTTCCCCTTTTTAAAATATCTTCAATACATTCAAAACTAAGAAGCATTTGTTGATAAGTCGATAAACAAGTATCTATTATAATTATAAAATCTGCTTCTTCTGGTTCTACAAATTCAAAGTGAAGAATCTTAGCTAAATCTTTAATCATTGCTTTTTCTTTATGAACTCCACAAGCTACTGCTCCGCCTATCCAAATTTTTTTCATAGAATTCCCCCTTTTAATTAGTTGTTATCATATTATAAATCCTCATTTTGGTCAAGAAAAAAAGTATTTCTTAGATACTTTTTTACATAACTCTTGTTGGACCTTCTATTGGTTCTACCTTTTCTTCTTCTAATTGATGCCTTATCCATTCTTCAAAAATCATCCGTTTTTCTGCAACAGAATGTTTTAAATATTCTTGATAATCTTCTTCTAATACTTTTCTTCTCAATTCATCAAAGTCTGTTCTCTTAACTGTTGAATCTTTCATAAAATGTTCTCTATCCAAAGGTTCTATTACATTATGATTTAATGGTGGATTAAAATTATTTGTTGTGGCTGGCTGAACTTGCATAATCATTTTTTTATATTTCCTATTTATTACATCTATCATTGTTTGATATGTTTTTACGTCTATTTCTCCTAAATGGAATCGTTCTTCTAATTGCTTTTTTATTGACTCTTGCTCATTTAAAAGACTATCTATATTTTTTAAAATAATTCTTGGTACTTTTAAATTTGGATCATAAATATATCCAGCAGCAGAGGTAATCTGTATTCCCAATAATTTTTCTATTTGTTCTACTTTTATTCTTTGCTGTTGTTCTATTTGTTCTAGTGCTGCGCTTTCAAATGCATTTTTACTTGTCAAAATAGGTTCAATTTGACGATTTAATTCATCTCTTTGAGCTAGCAATTGGTTTAATAAAATCTGTTCCTCTTCTTCTTTAGATTGTTTCTTCATCAATTCTTCAATTTGCCCAATGACTTTTTGATACTCAGTTTGTAAATATTGTAACTTGGCACTATATTCTTCTAAATAGCCTTGAGCCGTTCGATTTTTATTGTTTTGCTCAATCATTTTTAAAGCATTTTGAAATTCATTTTTTCTGGAATCTCTATCTGAAATTACTCGTTTTAAAATTGTCGTTAATTGTGCATTGGTATAGGGTTTTGTTTCTGGAACACCAATTTCCACTTCTGACATACTAAGAGTATGATTTGTATTGATTTCTTCTTTTGTTTTAAAAAAGTTTTTTAAATTAGATTGTTCTGCATCCCATGTTGGATCAAAATAATACCATTCCCCATTTATTTCTACTCTTATAACACTATGATTACTATCTTGCCCTACTACCTTTCGATTTTGATTACTACTACAATGGACAGTCACAGAATTTATGCCAACCATTTTTAATAAATAATGCATCATATTGGTATAGCCTTCACATACAGCTTTTTGCTCTAAAATAGCGTTAAAACTAGATTGCTTTCTATCCAGGATTGTAGAAGTTAATTCACCAAGGTTTTCTCTTGCTTTCTTTAGTGTTTCATTCTCTTCTCCTTTAGATGCCCTTAATGCTTCTTCATCATATTTGACTGTTTTAATAATATAAGCATATATAGCAGATACTTTTTCAATATCACTATAATCTGGGCCTATAATTGAATTTATAATCTCCGTTGCCCTTTTATTCATTTTTTCCATTCTCATCGTTGAAATCTGGTTTGTTCTAATATCACTTAAATTTTCAGACCAAAAACATTTGATTCCTTGTTTTAAATATTCTATCATTTCACTTCCTATATTTGGGAAGGCTTCTTTTACTAATGGATATAAATCAAAATCTAAAGTAACTTCATTTAATTCATTTCCAAGCATCCTTTTTAAATCAAAGGAATGGTTAATTCCATTATTTACCAATTCTAATTCTAAAAGATGTGCTAATGTTTCTAATCCTTTTACTGTCTTCAATTTATGATTTCCTCTTAGTATCAATGAAGATAAATTAGTAAGACCAGTTAAGTCCAAGAATTCTAAATTCTCATCATTTAAGATTGTTAAAAATTGTAACGATTGTAATTTAGAAATTACAGAAAAATCTTTTATCATAGCCTGTTTGCTTCTATATGAATAATAAGCTTCTGAAGAAAAGTTTGTTGGAACATTTTTAGGATTGATTGAAGAAATCGTTAGATCTCTTAAATTGGTGCAATATTCTAATGCAGATATATCTCCAAAATTGTTATTTTCTAATTTTATTCTTTTTATACTTGCAAGTTCTTCTCTTGTAAATTTTTGAAAACCTGCAACATCTGTATATTGTGGAATAATACCATTTCTTTTTAATTCTGCACGAATTACGGCTGATAATGCTATACTATTTACTTTTATAAATTCTCCGCTCATAAGTTTGTTCCTTCTGCTATCTTAAAAGCTTTTCCCTTTTGGTTTTTCATATAAATAGATGGAATCTTGCACAGACTTTGTCATTTCTACACTTCTAAATAATGGAAATCCTATAAACGTAACTGTTCTATATTTTTTTTCTAAATAATCAAGTCCTTGAATTTCAAATTTAGTACTAAATAATCTCTTTAGAAAACTTCCTGTTGCTTTAATTCTAGTTTTATAATTATATGTATAAGCCACTTGTATTACTCCGCCTTCTTTTAATTGCTTACTTGCTTTATTTTCTATAAAATCAATGTATTCTTGTTCACTCATTTCACTGAAATAATCACTGACCAAATAAGATTCTATATTAGAGAAAAACATTGCATCGTATAATTCACTACCTTCCCCTATTTCAAGTACATTTTTTTCTGTGAAACTAATTTCTACCTCATTTAGTCTAGAACGAGTCTTTTCATAATTTTCTTCACTATATAAGTAAGGGTTTCCTAAAATGGTATTTTTAATGTTAGAAGGTTTTTCTAATAATCTTGAATTCATAAGAGCATTCCCATCATTTGAAAAAAGTCCATACATATGATTCCAATATGTCCCTACTGCTTCTGGTAAAAATGGTAATAATCTTTGATACATTTCATATGGCATCTTATTTTCACCAAAAAAGAAATTCAAATATTCTTGATAGGAAAAAGCTTTCATTGCTGTCATTTTTAAATGCGCAAAGAAAACAGTATTAACATTTGTATCAAAATTACAAATTTTTCTAGCTCCTTCAAACACTAAATTTAACGTTTGATCACAGCTTCCTGTTACTGTTAAAACATCTTTTCCCTCTAAATTAATTTTTTCTAAATAAGATAAATTTTCAGTTGAAAAAGAATAAACTCCACTATATTTGGTAAATTCTGGTCGGACTAATGAATAACTCGTTTGATTTAAATATTCTATTGTTTGTTCTATTGCTTCCACTACATTTAATTCCATTTCATAGGCCTCCTCCTAGTTATAATATAACTCGCATTTAAAGAGTCGTCAATAATTGTATTCCTAGTTCCATGTAATAGGTGTAAAACTGATTGCTTAATTTCTATTAATTTGCTATAATAGTATTGGAAAGACTTGATTGTTTCAAATCAAGTACTGCCCTATTGGATGTAGGACAAGCACTATTTTTCAAACGTTGAAGTGCTTGTTTTTGTTTTCCAAAAATCCCCTGATAATCTTTTAGTAATTTGCAATTATAAACAATACCAAAATAAAAATTAAGATAAGTTCTATAAAACTTAGCAATATCAAAGATGAAATAAAATTATCTTTTCGCATATTATCAGCTCCCTCTTACGGGCAGCACTTATCAATCAAATAAATCCGATAAGCATTATTATATAACATACTACTTTTCAATGTAAATGATTTTAATAGCATTTTCAAACATTGCATTTTGGTAAGTTTTTTTATATGCCAATTTATAAATTCTGATAACGAAATATTAAAAATCTGTTTTTCTTTTTCCCCTAATTTTTATTTTCTATCTATTATTAATTTTTTGATTTTTGATATTTACATCAGAAACACATAAAAAACGTAGAATTATTTTTCTACGTTTTTTATAATAAATGTATTATTTTCTATATCTATAACAATTTTGCTATCAAATTTTATTTCATCCATAATTATTTTTTCAGCAAGTAAAGTTTCTAAATTTCTGCTTACATAGCGTTTGATTGGACGAGCTCCATAATTTTCATCATAAGATTCTTCTATAATAAATTTTTTGGCATTTTCTGTTAATTCCATAGTAAGATGTTTATCACTTAGTCGATATTCAATTTCACTAACAATCTTATTTAAAATATCATAGACAACTTCTTTGGTTAATGGTTTAAAAATAATAATTTCATCAATACGATTTAAAAATTCTGGTTTAAATGTATGTCTTAATTCTGTATGAATTAATTCATGACTATTTTCTTTATTTTCTAAAATATATTCGCTACCTAAATTAGAAGTCATAATAATAATCGTATTTTTAAAGTCTACTGTTCTACCTTGACTATCTGTAATTCTTCCATCATCTAATATTTGAAGTAATATATTAAAAACATCTTTATGTGCTTTTTCAATTTCATCAAATAAAACAATACTATATGGATTTCTTCTAACTGCTTCTGTTAATTGTCCACCTTCATCATATCCAACATATCCTGGAGGCGCTCCTACTAATCTAGATACAGAATGTGCTTCCATATATTCACTCATATCAATTCGAATCATGTGACGTTCATCATCAAATAGTTCGTAAGCCAAAGTTCTAGCAACTTCTGTTTTTCCTACTCCAGTTGGTCCTAAGAAAATAAAGGAGCCGATAGGTCTATTAGGGTCTTTTATTCCTGCTCTAGCACGAAGAATGGCTTCACTTACTAATTTAAGCGCTTCTTCTTGTCCTTTTACTCTTTTCTTCATATTTTCTTCTAAGTGAATCAGTTTTTCTTTTTCTCCACTTACTAATTTTTGAACTGGAATATTGGTCCATTTGGAAATAATCGCAGCAATTCCTTCTTCATCAACTGTATCACTTAACATATCTGATTTATCATTTTCTTTCAATTCTTCTAATTCACGTTCTAGCTTTGGAATGGTTCCATGTCTTAATCTTGCTGCTGCTTCTAAATCATAATTGTTTTCAGCCTGTTCTAATTCAAATCTTGATTTTTCTAATTCTGCTTTTTTTGATTTTACTTGATCGTTTATTTTCTTTTCATCTTGCCACTGATTACGTAATTCTGTTTCTCTTTCTTTTAATACTGTTATTTGTTCTTTAATTTCAGCTACTCTTTTTTTAGACATTTCATCATTGTCTTTTTTTAAAGCGGCAAGTTCTATTTCTAATTGCATAATTTCTCTAGTTAGCGTATCTAGTTCTACTGGAACAGAATCCATTTGCACTTTTATTGTAGCGCAAGCTTCATCTACCAAATCTATTGCTTTATCTGGCAAGAATCGGTCTGTAATATAACGATCTGATAATGTTGCTGCTGCTACTAAGGCCCTATCTTTTATATTGACACCATGATAAACTTCAAATCTTTGTTTTAATCCTCTTAATATTGTAATGGTATCTATCACATTTGGTTCTTTTACTAATACTTTTTGGAAACGTCTTTCTAAGGCTCCATCTTTTTCAATATACTTACGATATTCATTTAAAGTTGTAGCACCAATCACTTTAATTTCTCCGCGTGCCAACATTGGTTTTAACATATTTCCAGCGTCCATAGCTCCTTCTAAAGCTCCTGCACCTACAATCATATGAATTTCATCGATAAACATGATAATTTCTCCATTAGAGTCTTTAATCTCTTTTAAAACTGCTTTTAATCGTTCCTCAAATTCTCCACGATATTTTGCTCCTGCTATTAATGCTCCCATATCTAATTCCCAAATTCGTTTGTTTTTCAAGGAAGCTGGAACATCTCCTTTTATAATACGGCTCGCTAATCCTTCTACAATTGCTGTTTTTCCTACTCCTGGTTCTCCAATTAAAACTGGATTATTTTTTGTTTTTCTAGAAAGGATCCTAGTAATGCTTCTAATTTCTTCATCCCTACCTATAACTGGGTCTACTTTTCCATCTTTAACACTTTGAACAATATCTCTACCATATTTTTCTAATACATTTTTTAAATTTTCTTCATATGGATTTCCACCATTCATACGAAATCCCTCCTTTCGGTTTTTAAAACCAAATATATTGTAGCACCAAAAATAGCACTCGTCAAGAATGAGTGCTAAAAAATTATTTTAGTTTCTTCTTTTGAGGTTCATCTATAAAAAATAATAATTCATCTGGTCCATCTATCATTGTTATTTTTTTATTTACTTTTGAAAGTTCAAATTTCATAACATCTGCAACTGTAATTTTTGAGTCCAATGGTCTTTTCAACATACATGCATAATAATTATGAATTAATCTTTGTATAATTGCATTAATTTCTTCTAATAATGTATTTAACGTTTTTTTCATTTTAGGAGTTACCATAATACGTTCTATTATATCAATCGCGCCATAGTCATCTAATTCTTTTTTATACCTAGCCATTGGTTCAATTAAATCAGGTACCAAATCTATTCCTTTCACTCCCATATTGTTTAATAAGTAAATAACTTTATTTTCTAGAGTTCCATAATAAAGAGTATTATAAAGATAGGATAATTCTTTCACATCCTTCTCTGCATATTCTTTTACTACAAAAATAGATTTAATAGCTTCTTCATCAATTTTTTGAAAAACATACCTTTCATCCAAATATCCACTTTTATCATATGGTAATCCTTTTAATATAGCAACTGATTTTTTATTAAACTCCATAGGCGCATACAATAACTGTTTAGAACAGAAAAAGGACATCCCATTTTGAATAAAAGTTGTAAAAGCTTTTTCATCATCTTTAATACATGATGTTGGCACTACAGAAATCCATCTTGTACTATTTCCACCATCAAAATTTCTAGGAAAATCAATTCCTACTTTTTTCATTTCAGAAAACGATAATACTCCATTTTCCAATACACTAGTAATTCTAAAAAAGTCAAATCCAATGCTATGAAGACAATCTCCAGTTATTTTATCTAATGGAATTTCATCATTCCAATTGCGCTCCATAAGTTTATTATAAGCTTCATTTACTTCTTTTGCCAATTCAATCATAAGCATTGATGCTGGAAAATGGAGATATTCTGGCTTTAAAGAAGCCTGACATTTTTCACTAAATCTTGCTCTATCTAGAGCGTCAGCATCTTTTAACAGATATGCTAGTCGCTGATATCTGTTAAAAGATGCTTTTGGCAATTCATAATTATCAAAGTTTAATCTCAACTTTCTATCTGGCTGAGAATGAAAATCAATAATAGCCTTTAAAATAGTTAAGTTTACTCTAGCAGAGTAAACTGCCCCTAGGGGCAGTTTACTCTAGCAGAGTAAACTGCCCCTAGGGGCACTATTTCTTCTATATGATTTGCACTCACCATTCCATGGAATGGATCTTCAAAATCATTTTGTCTTTTAAAATCATGATACATAGCCGCATCTGTCAATATCTGCATATCTTCTTCATCTAACCCAAATTTTTGCCCTAACAAAAAAGCAAATAAACAAACTTTTTCACTATGGTAGACCCCATGAATTGGGCTCTTATATAAATTCCCACGTTTCATATTTTGTATTATTTCTTTAAACTTTTCTTGTTCAACCCTTGCTAAATTTATAAAATAATAATTTAATATAGGATAATCAATTCTTGTGTTTAACAAATCCACCATTAAGTTGTCCTGTTCCATATTCTATTTCCCCACTAATCATTTTTTCAAATATACTTAAATCCACATAATCTGTTATTTCATAAAAAGTTTTTCCAAAGAAATCTCTAAGATTTCTACGGTCATATGTGACATCATAATATAACCATCGTCCATTATCTCGTGCTCTTAATAACGCATGATTTAATTCCATAGTTTGCTTATATCTTCTATCATGGCAATGTACATTTTCAGTTTCTACCTCCAAAATAGATAACATAAATCTCATTAAATTTACTATTCCCTCACAATTTCCTTTTCTGAAATGATAAGTATTAAAACTATTATGTAATGCTCCCATATTCTTTTTATAGAATTCTGGAATTCCCCGATAAGTCTCAATTAATTCTATATAAAGTTTATCGCGCATCTCAATTTCCTCTGCTGCAAAGCGAATATATTCTGACACATAGTGAAATACATAACCAATTTTATCAGAATCTTTAGCTGAAGTTAATTTTTTTTGTTCAAATAAACGTCTAAATTTAATATACAAACTTGTGATTTGTTCAATTGTATGAGTTGTATAACTAGTTAAACCATTTTTCTCTGCAAAAGATACATGTATAAGTCCTTTTAAATAGGCATCATATAATTTTTTCGCTTGTTCTATTGACTGAATGCAAGCAAAGAAAATACTAATATCTAAAATATTTTGCTTAGCGTCTAATGTATTATATAAGTAATCTGTAATATTGGTAAACCGTTTAATATTATTTCCATACATTATAACTTGTTCTAAGTGATGCTGGGTGTCTAAGCCACAAATCGTTTCTAATCTTGGATTATTAATCAAATAAATATTTCTTAATCGTGTTAATCCTGTTACATCTAATTTTCTTATACAAATATCATTTTCAATATAAAGATCTTCAAGATTTGGGCATTCTCTTATAGGACTAAAGTCATCTATTTGATTGAAAAAACTGTTTCCTTGATATTCTCCTGTAGCTATAACTCTATCATAATCAAAGCTTCTAATAACAATTTTACGCAAATTTGGTAATTGTTTTAAAAAAGAAATATCTGTGCACCCTTCTATAATAATTTCATCTAATAGTCCTAATTGATAAACAGTGAAAAAAGGAAAATCGCGATTTAAAATTCCAATTCCACGATCTATCCCTTTTTGCTTTAAAGCCTTATCTATGATCATTGCGTCTACCAATGAAAATTCCATATTATCACTCACTTTCCCCCTTTTTAAATTGCTTTTTATTCTAACAGATATTTATAATTTGTCAAATTTATAAACATATATTATAATAGACTTCCAAGAAAGAGGGATAATTATATGTATTATTGTTTTCCAATTGATTTAAAAGAAATGATTCCTGAAAGTAGACTTGAAAACGTTTTATTCTTTGATGAAGATCAAGACTGCTTTTTTGATTATAATCATAAGAAGGTAGATATAAAAGGCAAAAAGGTTTTGATTATTTCTGATATTTTTAGACTATATGAAATGCTTGACTTAATAGACGAATTTGAAGGAAATCCGATTAATTCTATAGAAGAAATTGAACAGGTAAAACATTGGCCGCAATTTATTGAAACTTTTCATCGAGACGTTTCTATTATAACTGGAGAAGACTTTGAAGATTTATCTTTTCTTACTTATTTATTTGAAAGATATGGAGTCAATGGTTCTATTTTTTTAAAAACAGTTGAAAAAGATTTTCATGGTGTCATTTCCATCATAGATGCTGTAGAACCAGACAGTCCATTTAGAAAAGCTATGAAATATCATTTACAAGATGAATTTATAATAAGTCCCGTTGTCACTATAGATCAAGATAAACTTGGAAAAAAAGAATATCGTGCATTTATTCATAATCGAACAATTACATCTATTTCTAGAACTTTACATAAAACTTATCATCAAATACCAGAGCAAGTTATTCATTTTATAAATGGTATTATTGCAGAACTTCCAGATGATTTTCCTAGTTACTTCGTTTTAGATGTAGCTAGCATTAATGGGAAATTAGATATTTTAGAATTTAATCCAATCGAAACTGCTATGCCTTATCTTTATAACTCTAGGGTAGCTATAAATACTAGTGATCTTACACATCAAAATATAACTGCTATTCCAGAATATAAATCTATTGACTGTTCTTTTGATGGAGAAGAAATGCCTTCCTCCCCATTGTTTGATGATATTCCAAGTAGTTTTGCTCATGATTATCACAAGGCTCTAACTGGAGAAAATAAATTACACCCTGCACTTTCTAGCTTATTTGCAAATGAATTCGTAAAAAGAAAACAGTAAAAACTGTTCAGACTGTTGACAAATATGTTCAACAGTCTTTTCGTATGCAAATAAATCTGGTA
>CANEDJ010000007.1:0-46279 GCA_947426265.1 uncultured Mycoplasmatota bacterium
GACAAAAAAAGTAGCATATTCTTTTTGAATATACCACTTTGTCAACAGTCTGAAATGTAGAATTTCTACATTTTATTTATTGTTCTAATATCCAACTTTCATATCCACCATTAATATTAACTACATGATAACCCAAATTATTTAATATTTTACAAACTGATATGCTCTTTTTCCCATACATACAATAGATATAATAAGTTTCTTCTTTTTTTAAATAATCGCTTGGACGACTAATTAGCTTTTCAAATGGAATATTTTTTGCATTTGGTATATGATTATTATTATAACTCTGAATAGCACGCAAATCTATTATATTAGGATTCGATAATTTCATAAATTCAGTAACTGATATATTTGGTATCATTTTTCCTTCACCCAATATAATTTATGAGAAAATATAAAATGTGCATATGATAAATGTCCAAAAAATCCATTTAGTCTTAAATAAGTATATAAAAACAAGAAGCTTATTATAAGTTTCTTGTTCAAGTCAATACAATATCTTCTTCTACTCATCTTCATCACTAAAGAAATCATCAAAAAATTGATCATCAGTAATAAAACCAGTTGGAACTTTTATATTATCACTATGGTTTACTACGTCTGTTTTTTTAGTTTCCACAGGATTTGTTTGATTTGGTACTTCTTGCTGTTTTATATCTTGTGGAATACTTGGAATTATTGGCTCCTCTTTTTTGATTTCCACAGGATGTGTTTGATTTGATACTTCTTGCTGTTTTATATCTTGTGGAATACTTGGAATTATTGGTTCCTCTTTTTTAGTTTCCACAGGATGTGTTTGATTTGATACCTCTTGCTGTTTTATATCTTGTGGAATACTTGGAATTATTGGTTCCTCTTTTTTGATTTCCATAGGATGTGTTTGATTTGATACTTCTTGCTGTTTTATATCTTGTGGAATACTTGGAATTATTGATTCCTCTTTTTTAGTTTCCACAGGGTTTGTCTGATTTGATACTTCTTGCGGTTTTATATCTTGTGGAATACTTGGAATTATTGATTCCTCTTTTTTAGTTTCCACAGGATTTGTTTGATTTGATACTTCTTGCGGATTTATATCTTGTGGAATACTCGAAATTATTGGTTCCTCTTTTTTAGCTGGTCCAAGCGAACTCACTAATGAAGTTTCCATTTTTTCTCCCAATGAAACTTCTGGAATTGATGGTTTTGATGAAGGAGTTTCTCCTGCAGCTTTTTTTGCCTGAGCTTCTTTCTCTCTACGTTCTTCCTCTTCTAATTCTGCTATTTTAGCATCTATACGTTTTACTAAATCATCAACATCTAATCCTCCTTTAGCTGGAGGAGTCGTTCCTATACTTGAAGGCATTGCTCCTGGAAATGGCGAAGTTGTTGGAGGAGCACCAAACGGATTTGCTGTTGGATTGGATGGAACTCCACCTAACATTTGATTTATTTTTTCCTCTTTCTTCTTTTCAACATATCCTTTTATATCAAATACTTTAACAGGTATCTTCTCTCTATGAGGATATGAAGCTTTTGGATAATGATCCCCCCAATCCATTTGAAAATTTGGTGTCAATTTCGTTTTAAATGGCATCATACGGATACGGAGTACTATTGTTTCCCATTTTTTCAAACGTTGTAAATCACTTACTGTAACAAGAGGAGTCGAACTTGTTTTTTCTTTCTCCTTTGATTTTACTTCTCCACACATTTTGCTAATTTCTTCCAAGGCACTAAGTTCTGTACTAATCAAATAAACAATATTTCCACAGTTACCTTTAATCGTTTCTCCATTTTCTTTTCCATATACTTCATATAACTGCGCAAAGTTCTGAATAATAAAATTAAAACGCATATTTCTACTTCGAGCTGCTGTTACCATAGTCGTAACATCTTTAAGAGGTGGCATATTCGCAAACTCATCCAATATAAAGTTTGTTCTATATGGTAATTTTCCACCACATTCTTGTGCCACTGAAATAAGAGTTTCATAACACTGCTTCAAGAAAATAGTAACAAGTGAATGATATGTCTTCTTTTCATCTTGAATAACAATAAAAACTGCAGTTTTATTTTTACCAATATCTCTCATATCGAAATCACTATGAGAAAGCATTTCAGATAAATTTTCTCTTGAAGAGAATAATTTTATTTTTTGTTTAAATACTGCTAAAATACTTCCCTTCGTCTCATTTGGAGCCATTAATGTACTAGAAGCATTAATATAAGCTGCTCCTGCTGGATCTTTATAACTAAAATATTCTTTTACATATGTTGTTGCTCCAAATTTTTCTTCTCCCAATGTTGTCATTAAATTAATACTATTTAGATTAATTTGATCTTCTGTCGCATCATCAAATAAAGCAAGCGCTAAACCAGAAAAATAATCTGCTGACGTTTTTTCCCAGAATGGATCCTGTGACTTTGAATTTTCATCATACAAAATGTTAAGTGCCAAGTCTTCTAATAACTCAGTCGCTTTATCTGAATTTCCATTTTTATATAAACTATATGGTAAAGAAAGTGGATTCCATGCATTTCCTTGCTGTGGATCACGGAAATTTAAAAGTACGATGTTATAGCCTTTTGCTTTCAGCATTTCTGCTGTTTCTTCATAAATTTCACCTTTTGGGTCAGTCACGATCATAGACTCACCTTTTTTAGAAAGTAAATGAACCATAGGAAGTACAGTGGTTTGTGTCTTACCTGCTCCAGTAGAACCAATAATCAAATTATGATATTCACTATCGTCTACCCAAACTCCCTTTGGACTCATAATAATTGGAAGTCCTGCTGATGACGCTGTTTTCGTTGAAGGATCAACTAGTTTCAATTCCTTTTTCATTTCTTTTTCAGTTGCCCATCTAGAATATCCTTTTTCTTTTTTCGCTTCTGCTTTAAAGCCCAAACCTTTTTCACGATCAAAGAAATAAGATGATACACTAGTAAATATTGCAGCTAAAGCTCCTATAAAAAACAATAATGTTGCACCAATATATTCAGACTCAAAGGCTGGGAAAGGATTTAATCCATACAATAAACCTGTATTTGCAAAAGAAGAGATATTTAAAACTGCTATTGCAACAAAATAAAGTAATACAACACAAAATATTACAAATATTAATATATCTTTCGGTTCTGCCCTAAATTTTAACTTCATTATTCTTCATCTCCTCTTTTAATAAGCTCACATGCTTTTACAGACTTATAAATATCATTTTGATATTCAAATATTTCATGACAAGTTCCTTTTTGATCAAAATAAATTTTCTCAAAAATAAGTTCATATTTTTTGTCTTGATTGATATCGATAACTTCTCTTAAATTAAGTGATGGTATTTGGTACATATTATTGGAAACATCATCTATCAATATTTCTACATTGTTATTATTTTTAATATATGCAATAGAAAAATAAATACTTTGTTCTTCCATTCCTAATGCATTAGAAATAATATAGATAGTTTCTAGTGTTCCATCATTGTTGAAGTCAAGTTCTATTTTTAATGTCTTTGTATATTCAGGTTGAAATGTAACATCATATTTTTTCAAAATAGAAACAGCTTCCTCAATCTCTACTTCAGACATATCTACAAAATGATAATTTATGATATCAACTTTAATATTTCCACGATAAGCAAAGAAATTTTCAGGAAGAGATAATAACGGTTTATTATTTTTATCGAAAGCATACCACTTTTGGTCAGTATATTGCAAGACTCCATCTGACAAGAACTGATGATCTGCATAGATCTTATAAGACTTCCCTAATAATTCAGTTTCATTCTCTTTAACATCTTTCCAATTTCCACGTTCATATTTTAAATAAGAATCTGGAGTTATTAAAACGTCTAGATGATAAACCTTCTTTTTTAAGCTATCAAAACCAAAAAATATCATCATAAGCAAGAAATAAATTAAAAGTATTGATACTACAATTATAACTCTTTTTTTATTTTCCATCATATCCCTCTAATCTGTCTTCTTATAATAATGAAACTGAACAGTTCCTCCTGATTTATATTTACTCCATACATTCGTTTTATCACTTGCTGGATCTGACATTACAATATCTGTATTTGTAACCCCTAATACAGCTACCCAGTGCTGCCCTGGTTCTTCTGTTCCATCACATTTTACTTGAAGAACTAAATAATATCCTTGATCAAGATAACGTTTTACAGTACTAATCTTTTGTTGCTCTGACATTCCATTCAATTTTACAGATCCACCATGTGCGAAATTAGGAGTTAAACCTGATGCTTGTGGAGAATTCCATATCCAATTACTTCCTGAGAATCCACCATGAGTATTTAAATATTTAACCATAGTTCCTGGATTAAAACTACTAATCGTTACTTGTGTTCCAGACATCGCAATAATCTTTGCCATAGAAGTTGCCAAACATCCTGCACTTCCTACTGTTTCTCCACCTGTTCCTAATGGAACATCTTTCCAAGTTTTATCACCTTGTCTCCAAGCAACATAATCCCCAGTTGCTCCTGTATAACAGCCATCAGAAGTAGAGCCTCCGCCATTTCTTGAACCTGTAAACTCAATCATTGTATAATTAAGTTTGTTAAGAACCTCTGTTTGGATAACAGATGTACTATGATCTTTCGTCGCTGAACGATGACCTGGATCCAATACTTTAATTTTCCCATCTGGAGTTACAGAAGAAAGTATAATATAATGACCATTTTCTGTCGCAAATGTTCCAGTTCCTTTAACAGAAGCCATAATCATTTTTCCACTTTGCAAAATTTTAATAATATTATCTATACTTCGTTCACCAACTGGTATATCTCGTGCTGAAACCATAAAATGAGATTGAGTTGCCTGATCTATTACAAACCGACTAGAAGTTCCTCCATCATCACGGTACTTTCTAGAACCATTTACATCATTACAAATATATTCTGCTATTGACTGAGGCGTTGTTACTTTTCCAGTTAAATTTTCTACTACCATAGCATATGCTGTTGGAAGACAACCTGCTGATGCCACAGTTGATCCACCACTACAATAAGGAACATGAGCATAATCCCCTTGATTATAATATTTTTCGCTTCCAGAATTGGTTGTTGTTCCAACTGTACCAGAACATGAAGCTTTTATTACATTCGTTGTTCCATACGTTTCTGCTAATATTTGATAAGCATCACTACCATTTTTAGCTGCTGCATTCCATGCATTCTGTGTTGTATTTGTATATGGAGTAGAAACAATATTTCCAGATGCGTCAGATAAAACCTTTCCTGTCGTTTCTGCTACTGCTTTTCGAATATTTGAATCAGCTGTTAAAGGTTTCTTATATGTTCCTCCTGTTTGCTGCCCAGAACGAACTGATTTGCCGCTTCCATACATTGTACATCCTTTATCTGGATCACAATACACTTGATCTTCATCACAATTTCGAATTGGCAAAATCCACTGTCCATTTTCTTTATAAATCCTTAAATAACTTGTACCCATAGTTTGTCCACGCATTAAAGAATAACTCCTAGCTGCAATTGCTTGAGCTTTTAATGCCTCCATTGGGGCTCCGCCATTTTCTGCATATGTTACTCCAACAATGTATTTTTCAAAATCGACAAGTTCTTCTCCTGGAATTGGCTTTCCTCGTTCTCCATCACCACACTGTAACAATTGAACTTTCAAATTACTAACATCAACAGTTTTATTTCCAGCGGTTTTTACAGTATAACTACAATTTCCGTTTAGTTCACCACAAATTGCACCATAGTCATAACGATTTCCAACCAAATATTCATATCCAGCTTTATAAGAATAAATAACATTCTTCATAACTTTTCGTTTTTCTAAATATAATTTATGCTGTTCGCTTAAATCTTTTACTGCCGTTGGCAAAAGAGTCTCATATTCATTAGGCAAATAAGTCGAAATTAAATAGGTTATAAAAGCTGGAGGAAGAGATGCAACTTCACTTTTTGTTCGATACGCTTTATATGGCTGTTGATCAAATTCCATAGTATACAAACTATCATCTCTGTTAATATCTAAAATATATTCAGACCATTCATTAATATGCCAACCAATGAAATTTCCTTCTTCATCATGCAATGCTGTACAAGTACCATTACGAATTTTTTTAACCATATGTTTGGCTATTTTGCGAAGTCTACTTTTTTTTCCAAGAGTAAACTGTTCTCCTGTATAATAATAATAACCTAAAATATAGCAGCCTTCTTCCTCTGTTGCTCCTTTAAACCAATCAATTGCCCTTTGATCACTTTGATCATAATACCAAGATAAATCCCCTAACAAATCTCCAGAAGATGCATCATCCATATTTTCAGTTTCCTCTGACTGATCAGTTGTATCTGCATCATCAAAAATAGTATGATCAATATTTTCTGTATAAAAAACAGTTGACAATAACAAAGGAATATCTAACTGAATAGAAGTCCCTTCCATGTTTTTTCCACTCAAATATGTTTCATTAATTTTATCAACTTTTTTATAAAATTTCTCTTCTTTTTTAATTGCTAAATCATCATCTGTACAAAATAGACATTTCAAAGTTACAGTATTTGTTAAACGATCCCAAAAGCCAGCAATTCCTGCTACCAATTGACCTCCTTTTACAACGGGATAAATAATGATACCTATTACCGCTGCAACTAATAAAAACAAAAAGATGCCAGGAAGTGCAGGAGCCAAAATCAACAATATTTTCTTTTTGATACCTTTTCCAATCGCTTCTTTTATTGGATTTTTATTTTCCTGCATAACCTCACCACCTTAACTACTTATTATAAGCCTCCACCATTTCCAAAAGAATCTAATTCTTGTTCTGTAGCAATTACATTAATTCTCATTCTACGACTACCACAAATAAATAATGCTTCCCCTTGATTATAACGTTTAATGCTTTCTTTTTCATTATCATTTAAATCAACAAGGAGCGCTAAATCCTCTACTGCTTGTTTTTTTAGTCCCATTACCAAATAATAAGCTGCATTGTCGAAGATTGCTTTTCCCTGAACAATGACACTAGGGTCACAGAAATCTGTAGGCTGCTGTGTAATAATGATTGTTCCAGTATTATACTTTCTAGCACGTCGTTGAACCTGCGCTAAGAAATCTGCTCCCAAAGTATTATTTCCACTTAACAATACATGGGCCTCATCTACCATTAAAATAGTATTAACACTAGTATCTAATGTCAATCCCCAGGCATATTTTAAAATATTAAAGAATAGAGCATTTTTAATATTCGTATCAGCATTCATTAGCTCTTTAATATTAAATACAATAAAGTTACTTTGTGGAGTAATTGTTGTATGTCCATCAAAATAATATTTTAATTCTTTGACAATTGGTCTAATTTTAAGTTCTAATTCTTCCATAATATCTCTTTCATGTGTTTTTTCTGGCATTGCATTTAGTCTACCACGAATTGTTGCATAAACATCTTTGAAAGTTGGATAATCTCTAGAAGTGAACTTCGTAAAATCTGTATTAAAATCAATTCCAAAACGACGATATGTTTCTTGTATTACTTCACTATAAAGTGTCAAAACATCTTCTTTAATATTTGGATCATAATATTTAATAAATGCCTTTAAAGTTTGTAATGTTCTTGTCAATACAGTATATCCTAATCCATTTTTCATTTCATCTTCATCTGCATCTAATACTACTTCAAGCGGATTAATCATACCAAATTCTCCACCTTTACCAAGATCAATAAAATCCCCTTGATAAAGTTTTGTCATTCCTTCAAGTTCGCCTTCTGGATCAATAACAACAATTTTATTATTATTTCTAATATGTGTTCTAAGCATTAGCTTTGCTGCTGTTGACTTACCACTTCCTGAAGTTCCTAAAATAATCAAATTCGCATTATTTCTATTATGTTCTTTTTTTATTTGGTATAAAAATTGATTAAATAAAATAACACCACCTGAAAAATCGACACCAAGTAAAGTAGACAAACCTGGATCTTTGATGCTATCAAAGATAAATGGATACATTGCTGCTATTGTAGGAGCAGGAATAGGTGTTCCAATTCGGTCTTCAATATCCTGTTTTGGAAATATTGGAAGAATAGATTTTAATACTTTTTCTTGCTCAAATCGTAATGGAATTGCTCTTAACTCCATTGCTTCCAAATAATTCTTTACTTGTAATTTTTTCATAACTAGTCCATCTTCAGAATCAGCTGTAATCATAATATGCATTTGAAAATCATAAATTTTAGCTTGTGAAGCTGCTAGCTGAGAAATAAATTGCTCAAGTGATTCATAATCTTGTCGAATTCTTTCTTGAATTGTGCGGTCATTTTCTTCTTGATAACGCATTTTTAAATCAGCAATTTCTTTATTTAACATTCTTGTAATTACACTAAAAGGAAGCGGAATATGTTTAATAACCACTTTAATTCCTGACATACTAGTTAAACTAGATAAATATCCAGGTTGAATATATTTTGGATAAGAGATCACTGTTAATATACTAGCATATTTATCACTAATAATAAACTCTGAAGGCTTAAATTCTAAGCCTTTTGGAGCTATTTGACTTTTTATATCCATTATCCAATCACCGTCCCAAATGTAGTAGTTTGTCCACCATTTAAGAAATTATCTAAGATAACTCTCAAATCGTCATTTGTTGTCTGTCTAGAAGATAATCCTGCATTAGCAAAATTTGTTACTAAGTTACGAATTCTCTTTTGAATCAATTCTTCATCTTTACTCTTAAATAATAAGTAATATTCTGTATCAACAATGTTATTACTCATAAACATATTAGCTTTATTAATGTCTTCATTAATTAATTTTCTAATAATTGGACTATTTACAGAATTATATAATAATTGAAGTTGT
The DNA here is from genome assembly GCA_947426265.1 of uncultured Mycoplasmatota bacterium. Taxonomy (GTDB): domain Bacteria; phylum Bacillota_I; class Bacilli_A; order RF39; family UBA660; genus MGBC102946. The sequence continues at coordinate 8,841 of CANEDJ010000007.1, forward strand.
GAGAGATAAACATTAATATCAACTGGTCTATCTGCACAGATAATCCAAAATTCATAGTCAATTGTATTATAAACTGTCCTTAAATTTGTAATAACTGCATTTTGTGAGCTATAATCCATAATGAAAATATTTCTTGGCATTATTTTTATTCCTGTTACTTTTTCATTATTTTCTAAAATAATCATACCATTCGTAATACTTTTTATTGGTACGAAATTATCGTTTGTGTATCTACTCTTACTTTTCTTTGCCATCCGTAAAGCACCATCCCTTCCACTTATATCGTTGATTATTCGTAAAAAATATCCATGCATTTTGAATAACAGTAAATATATTATGATAATTAGGAACTGGCATTACTAAAAAACCAGTAATGCAAGCAGGCGCTAAAACCATCGCTATTATCCCAATATTATCCAAATCAAATATTACTAACATTAATAATGTTGTTCCTAAACCTATTGCAAACATAGTAAGATCAAAAGGTGTAAATAAATTAAATATAAGCGTAGACTTTTTTGAATTGGCTGGTATTAAATATCCATTCATTTTGTATCACACTTCCCTTTCTTCTATTGTTTTGGCTTTCCACTTTTTGCGTCCAAATATCCTTGTAATTCTTTATTACGTTTTTCTAGCTTACGAGCTGCATCATCTGCAGCATCACGAGCTTTAAGAACTGCAGTATAATCATCAAATTGTTTTTGTGTAATAAATCCTTCACTTCTAGCTTGACTGTCATAAATAAATTGTCTAGCTGCTGCTCTTCCAGAATCATCATTTGTAAATTCTCCATTATTAATTCTTGCTTGAATGGCAGCTTGAACATTTGCCTCACTTAATCCTGTTGATGCTCGGAAATAAGAGTCATAATCATTATAAGCACGAGTTGTTATAATTTTTCCATCTTTATCACGAGCTACGTCCCCATTTGCATCCAATTGTACAGTTTCAGCAAACGCTTGACTATAAGCACTTGGGTCAAGTCTTGCTAAATCCGCAAGTTGTTGACTAAATGATTGTTCATCACGTTTATAATTGGCAATTTGTTGTTGGTTGGCTTTAATCTTATCTCCCAACTCACTTGTTGTTCCAGTCTTACTTCTAAGACCTGCCATATCTGTAAACTTATCTTTTGCCTTATCATAAGCACTATATCCGCCTCCGCGGGCATTTCTTGCTCTACTCGCTGCTTCAACGCCTTTAAATCCTGCACCTATTGCAGATCCTTTTCCAGAAGAACCTCCCATTGCTCCCCTCACCATGGCGCTGGCACCTCCTGCTAATCCTGTAAAAGGACTACCTGCATGCCTTAACATACTTCCAACAGCTCTTCTACTACTTTGAAAATCAAACTTTCCATTTTCTCCTCTAAATTTATTACCATCAGTTAAAGCTCCCATAAAGCCAGCTTTATTTCCATCTGCATCTTCTTTATCCATTGCCTTTTTAAAATCTTTAATTCTACCAGGAATAGATGCTGTATTTGCTGCAATTCCTCCTGCAAGTCCTGCAGCTCCTCCCACAACAGCACCTGCTATTGGCGATGAATTAATTTTTCTCATTGGATTCAAACTGAAGTTTCCATCAATTTTAACACCTAATAGATCTCCAATTAATTTTGGAATTTGATTCGCAAATATTAATATACCCAAAATAATAAATATTCTTGCTAAAAAGTTATCCGTTCCTAAATCACTATTCTGCATCAAAGCTGCAATTAAAGTAATTCCAAAATAAACTGCGCCTAAGCGAATAAATAAATCTGCATAGGTTTTTCCAACATCTTTTAACCACTTACTAAACATACCATTTTTTGAAGAAGCTGGATCAATATAAGAAATAATAGGAATTGGTGAAATTAATTGTAAAAATCCCAATTTAACAGTTCGAATTGCAATATCAATACAAAATACCAAAAAAATCCAGGCAGTAAATATTCCTGCTACCGTTGAAACAATAAACATATAATTAATAGCATATCCGTCCCCTGTTGTTCTTTTATGCATAAAAATAGGTTCTCCATTCACTTCTTTATGGATCATATCATTTACACTACCTGCGATATAAGCTTCTGAATAAGCTTGAGCTACAGCAGAGTTCATGAACGAGCTACAATCTGCCACGAACTGAGTTGTATTAGCAGGGTCTGAAGCTCCACAGACAGCATCATCTGGTCGATAAAACGAACTAAAGACTGCTACTTTCACATCTGATCCTACCTTATTTTGATCTATAGGCTGACCATTTACTCCTGTTCCCAAGATAAGCTTCTCCATCAATGGTTCTTCTACAATTAAAACATGTTGTATTTTCATCATCCAGTCAAAAGCAATTGGTGTCGCTACAATCAATACTAAAACAATCAAAATATTTGTGACCATCTTTTTCCCGCCTTTGGTTTTATCGCTAAACTCATCTGGATTTACAATATATTTGATCAAAGAAAAGGATACTTTGAATAGCATAAATAAGCCAAGCAAAGCATATATTCTCTCCGCAAATGTAGAAAAAATTTCATTGTTAAATGGAGTCGCACTTGCAATATCCATCAATAATCCATAAATTACTTCAATTAAATAATAAACTACCCCATCTATCATTCCTAATAAACCAACTAAAAGTCTTCTTATTAATTCCATTTGCGTCACCTCTAAATTATTCTTATTCCTTATAAAAAACAATTATATTTTTACACACTTATACAAATATTATTATAACATAAAAAAATACAATAATGAACTACAATATTGTACCTTTTTTAAATAAATTAAATTTATAAAATGCAAATACTTCCATCTCCAATTCCAAAAGTATTCAACACAAATTTTAAGATAGCAGGAACTATCAATAATACTGCTGCCATTGAAAACCTAATAAGAAATTTTTTAAATGACTTTTTATTGGAATCTTGCTCACCAGACAATAATGCACCTATAAAATCTCCCATACCAAGAAGAATTGCCAATACCACTCCTGCTATTTGAATCATTGTTAGAGCCGTCTCCAAATAGCCTTTTGTTTTTGCACCCAAGAGGCTATTACAGCTAGCATTCGTCACATTTTGTACTGGTGAATTAGGCGTGTAAGTAGGACTTGAGGGATTATTTCCATTATTAATATTTTGATCGAGTTGATCCAATCGATCCTGTACATTTCCTTCAGCATTTGTCCCATTTTCTACAGCTTGATCATATTGGTCTTGATTAATATTTCCAGAATTTAAATCTTGCTCTGCTTTATTTTTTAACATTATATTGCAAGCTTTTATCTTTAAATTAACTTTATTTTGATAAACTCCCATATATTCTTTATAACTACCATTTTTCATCCAACTAGGAATATCATTATCATAAAGAAAATTGTGACCAAAATCTATTGAAATTTTATCAAATAATGGTTGTATCTTGCTATCATCAATCGCATATCCAGTTGAATCTGCTAGACTATCACATGTCACAGTATTTAATTCTGGAATTGCATGTTTCTCAAAATAAATTTGAATATGATCATTTACATCATAAATCAAAGATGAAGTACCTTGAAATGTTGTTCCAAAATTACTAGCATTTTTCACACAATGCGTTTTTGTTTTCCCATTTTTATTTTCAACAATTTTTCCTGTATCCAAACAAAACTCTGCAGTTGTTCCAAATCCATCCTGATCAACATATGCTCCCGCAGGACAAACCCCATTTGATGACAAATTCGTCTTAATAGTATCATTCTCATAAAAAATATTTTTTGTTGGTAACTTCAAAGATTCCCCTTTTCGTTCTGCTCTAAATGGATGGTATTGATAATACCATACATATTTCCAACTTTGGTCTGCAAAATAATAATAAGCATATGCATGATAACCATTATTATCCCATTCACAAACTTGTAAACATGTACTATCGCTCACACAAGCATCTGTTCCACTTTTTATATGATCTGCTTTTCCAATTAAAGGAAACATGAAGAAGCAAATAAGTGACATATATATTATTGTAAAGAATTTAATTTTTTTCATACTCCCACCCAATTATAGTATACATGAAAATTAAAAAAAAAGAAAGAAGTTCCTCACTTTATAAAATGCAAAGATTCCCATCAGATATACCAAATGTAGTTAGCACCAATTTTAATAGAGAAGGAACAATCAATAAAACTCCCATCATTGAAAGTCGAATGACAAATTTTTTAAAAGATTTTTTATTTGCATCATTGTCTCCTGCTAATAGCGCTCCCATAAAGTCAGTAAATCCTAAAAGTATAGTTAATAATATTCCTACAATTTGAATCATTGTAAAGCCAGTATTCAAATAAGATAGAGTCTGAGGTCCTAATAAAGCCTCACATGATATCTCTTCTGTTGGAGTTGCAAAAGCAGACATCATAAAACTAAAAAACAAAAGAAAACAACAAATTCCATATTTTATAATTCCTCTCATAATAATCACTCCAAAAAATATTAGTATATTATAACATGAAAAAAGTTGAAAGTAAACTCCAACTTTAATTTCATTTTTCTCAATTAACTTAATTAGCTTAATTAGCTTGCTAAAATTGCATCTATACATCCAGCAATTCCTGCTCCATCATCCCCAGCAACTAAACCAATTACCAATTTCACAATCACAACTACAAAGAATACGATTGCTGCTGCAACGATACGTTTAATAAATGTTTGTTGTCCCTTTTTAATTTCATCATCTTTTTGAGCCATAACTGCTTTACCTAAATCCAACATACCCCAAATAATTAATAAAATTGGAACAATAATTTGAATTACTGTTACTGCCAAACCAATAATATGCGCAATTTGATCGGGAATTCCAGTTGTTCCTCCCATTAAATCTTCACAAACATCTAATACATTTACTAAATTCATAAAATTCATATTTATACCTCCTTGTGTATACCATTACTATACTTGAATTTATACTATTTGTCAACAATTACAAGTTAAATAGTCCTAAAATACTACGTTTTTTCTCCTCTTCTTCTCCTATTTTTTGTCTATCAAAACCAAGTCTAACTAAAAAACGATTTAATGCCATAATTTCTTTTTCTCTTTCATCAAGAGGTGGCATATTATAAAAAATTTTCAATCCAGATTCATACTCAAAATCTAGAACATCTTTAGAACTAAGTAAACTTTGATTTAAAATAACCTTTTTTCCTTGTAAATTTTTCAAAACTTTTGGCCCTAACATCATCATACGATTCAGTTTTATAACCGAAGGCTCAATTAAATAAATAACTGTATGTACTAAAGACTCAGCAACAGCACTTTCATTAACATCTACTAAAATAATATCAGAACTACTATATTTAGCAAGTAATCCACCAACTTCATTGCTAGTTGAACTTATCAATTCTTTATCCCTAAAATACATAAAATCTCTTTTATCAACTTCTATTGCTTTTACATCATAATTTTTTTCTAACTGCTTTTTCATCATGTAAATTAAAGTAGTTGCTCCTGACTGTTTAGTTACATTTTTTACACCAATAACTCGAACCCCTTGTGTAGGAACAAAACGCTCCAATATGTTTGGCTGTGTATTTGTATCTAACTGGTGAATATGTGCTACATCACGATAATTATTTGGATGCTCATATAAATACATAATACCTTCTACATTTCTAGTAAAATTGTAAATTCCCATTGAAATCAACTTAGAAAGATATTCAGATGAAGTTCCTTCTGGTGAATCATCCAACAACAATATTACTTTATCCATGTCTAAAGAAATTGATAATTTCTGCAAATTTTTAATATCTTTATAATCTTTTATTGCTGTTATATCAAGAATCATTCTTTGAAAAAAGAAATTCTCAAATTGTGCAATTAAATCATCAACTTCAAATTCTCCATTGAGTCTTTTAATTACATCTATATTTAAATCTTGAAGCATTGTTTCATATTTATTCGCTACAATTACATTCATACTATCAACCTTTCTTTATACATCTAAATCATATATTGTTCTAGTATCTCCCTTTACAGGAAATTCTAACAATCCACTTAAAAGGGGAACCTCAAAGCGCATATAAATAATGACTGAATAATAAATACCACGCTCTGTTATATTTTCATAAACACAATAAGGATAGTTTACACTCTCCTCTAACAAAACTTTTGAGCTTTCATCTTTTGGTGCTGGACAGGTATTATGACGAAATATTACCTTTTTACGATATCCACTATCTCTTAACGCTAAGTCTATTTCTTCAATCGTTTCTGCATCATATTCTCTATGCTTCTCTATAATAGAAACAATTTCATTTTTTGCTTTAAATGCTTTTGAATAACTTAAAGACCCTACTAATACAAAAGCAATAATAAATACAAACAAAATAACGATATTATATAAAAATGTATGTCCTATTGCATCTCTCATATTATCAACTCCTATTCAAACAAGTCAAATGAGCAAGTTTCTCCTCCCATAATATGAACACTATGAGTTTCAGAATAAAGCGGAAGTTTCACAAAGGTGCTGATAATAGGAAAGTCCAACTGAATATAAGTAGTTACGCCCATATAATATTTATAAGGATCCTGTTTGTCACACATCACATAAATACAATAAGGAAAAGAAGGATCTTGAGGATACATTATACTATCATTCTTTGCCTTACATTTTAGTCCATCAATCCGATTGTAACCAATTGTTGATAAAGTTCTTCTAATTTCATCGATCGCTAGATCATTATAACCCTCATACTTTTCCAAAATTCCTACAATATGACTATTTACTTTGAAAGCCTTAAAATAGCTCATGGTACCAGCAAGTATTGCAAATACCATTACAATAAAGATCGCAATAATACCATACATGAACGATGAACCAATACTTTCTCTCATGAGCTATTTCACTTCCTTTTTTATTTTTCGCCTTTTCCAGCTTTTCTACATTCTTCATATCCAGCAGAATCAAATTCATTTCCTACAACACCTGGATCTTGACATCCGCCACTTTTCCATTGTCCACCATATTGTTGACAACATGATTTATCAGCAGTACCTTTCATCATGTTACTAATAAGCGGAGTTGCTACTGCTGCTACAATTGCTATAAGCACAATAGCGATTACAGTTAAGTTTGCTTCACCTGCAGCTTCCTTCATACAAACATCACCACCTTTACCATCTTCTTTTTTATTATATCACAGTTTTTCTTTTATAATCAAGTAATTATATATTCATCATCATCATTAAAGAGGCCAATAACAAGAATAAAATCCCTCCACCTGTACAAAATAACATAACCATAGTTTTATTTTCCATTCTTTCAAGACGTTCTTTATATTTTTGCTCTCTTGACTTATTTTGAAGTGATGAAACAGTTCTTGAAAACATCATGAGTTGCTCTTGTTTATTTTCCTGAGAACCTAATCCCAAACGATATAATAAACGCATCATACGCATAGAATCCCTTACAGGATATTCTTTAGCAAAATCCATATATGGATCTACTGTCATATCTCCAGCTTCTATTTTAGCTACCATTTTTCTTAAGCCCGGACGAAAAATTTCTGGTGCTGTTTCAATCGACCTTGCTAAAGCTACTGGAACTGTATAATGTTGAATTAAAATTTCCAAACTTTTTAAATAGTATGGCAGCATTAAGTTTATTCTGTGCAAATTTGCTTTATAATATGACTTTAATTGTCTATAAGGCATTTTAAAAGCCAAATATCCACCAATAAAGCAAATCAATATTTTTACAAAATCCATATCAGATAGAAAGAAGAAAAATAATACTGCTATCATCAAAATTCCATCTCTAACTCGTCTTGTAAAACATTTTTCTAAATCATAATTATCTCCATATTTAATACTTAATAAAAATTTATAATCATCTTCCATTAAGAATCTTAGATATGGTTCGGTATCTTCAATAAATTTTTTGGTATCTAATTTTTGATTTACTTGGAATATCACAAAAAATATTAAGGCAATTATTATAAACATCATATTATTCAGCACCTACATCTTCATTATAATATTTTTCGCCACTTAATAAGAAGTAAGTATTTACAATAATAATTCCATGTAATAATAATACAACCCACCAAGTACCTAACATCGCCACATAAGTTTCTATTCCAAGCAATACTTGAATCAGCATAACCATCAAGTATAAAATGATACCAAATTGTAAAAACTTTTTATGAAATGTAGCACGATCGATTCGATCACGATACACATTTTCAACAAGCATATCAATATCAAGTGACATATTTTCTAACGATGCTCCAGCATCCTTAGAACCTTCATTTGTGATTTGTAAAAATAGCTGATGCATATTTTTTACAATATAAAAATCATATTTACTATTCATATATTCAAGTGACTGATTAATAGTACCATTGGCATAAGCCAAATCAATCATCATTTTTACATCACTCAATACAGGTTCTTCTAATACCCCTGATTCATAAACTCCTTCAAGAGCTTTTACAAAAGATTGTGTTGTTGCAAACTCCATGATCGTATTTGTTGTATATACCTGTATTTGTTCAAATATAAATTCACTATACAATCTTTTGCATCTTAAATAAGTTAAGTAAGGAATAATCATAACTGCACATATGGCATAAAAAATGGAAATTACCAAATTGTAAAAGTAAAGATAAGAAATAACAGATGCTCCTACTGCAAAAAGCGCAATTTGTAAGGCATATTGTTTTGGAGTATATTCTTGTCCCAAATCTTTTACCTTGTCCCTTACTACTTTAAATGAGAAAGGAGCATACTGATCATACAAATTTGTTGCATTCTTTATGATATATTTATAAACACTTTCTCCTGTATTTTTACGATAAACCATAACAAATACAAGAATAACTGTAATTGCAACAAAAATCATAAATGTCATATTAATTCCTCCTTCTATTCAAATAAAATTTCAGCTTGTGTAGAAGCTACTGGAGTTACTCCTACATTAGTTCCCATATTTGATGCGGGAATGTTAACTGGGGTTACAACAGGTGTTACAGGAATTTTTGGAGGTGTTGACATAGGCGGAACTACTTGACTAGCGCTCTCTCCCATATCATTTTCTTCCACTTTAATAATATCTTTTGGCAAAGTAACTCCCTGTGCATCCAAGTAATCAATTAAATAATCACTAGGAGCATTTCTATATACTTTTCCTGTTGTTGACTTTCTATAAATAACGTTATAAATTGCATTATTATCCTTATCCACATAAAATTCTGTTACTTCTCCAATTTCACGGACAAATCGTTTTGTTGCCTTATCTTGATAACCTCTAATATAAACACCTAATTGAATATATCTATAAATAGATTTCAAAAATTGATCTATATCTTGATTCGTCTCTAATAAACTATACATACGATTTGGAATTGAAGCAGCTTTATCAGCATGGATAGTAGATAAAATATAATGCCCAGATGAAATGGAGTTACGTACCGCCAAAACAGCTTCAGCACTACGCACCTCGGATAACAAAATCCATTTAGGATTCTGTCTCATACAAGTAACAAGTACATCCGAATAAGATGCAATATTATTCGTCTTCATTGCTACAATATCTCTATGTGGAAATATCCTATCTAAATGAAGCTCCAAAGTATCTTCTATTGTAATCAATTTTTCATTTTCAACTGTTTTAGAAGCTAAATACTTTACGAATTCTGTTTTTCCTGATCCAGTTTCACCGCAAACGATAATATTGCAATGGCCAATAACACATTTTTCTAAAAAATCATGAATATCTAAAGTAATATATTTTTCTTCTAAAATTTTTTCCTTTTCCAATCGAATTTTAGCTGGTGTTTTACGAATAACAACTGCAATTCCATTTCTAGCAATTGAATCATGTACAAAATTCAAACGCAATTCTGCACTTTCTGCATCCAAGAATGGATGTGCCATATTGAAAGTCTTTCCCATTGTATTTGAGCATTGAAATGCAAGTTTTTCCATAAATGCATTATTGATTGCAGGATTCTCTTCTCTGTAAATTCCTTTTGACAAAGTTTTAATCCAGATTTGTCCACCATTACTATAAGAAATATCTGTAATATCGTCTCTATCTAAATATGGTTTTAAAGGTCCAAAATCTATTTGCTCAAAAATATTATCATTCATATTTATTCACCCTCTGGATTGGTTTCTTCTTCCCCTGTTCCAGTATCAGGTTCATCAATAACAACAGTATGAGAATTAATAAAATCTTTTAAATATTGTGTACTAACTTGTGTTTCCCCATTATTTTCAATTGCTGCTCCGTGTGGAACTGGGAATAAAACTACACCATAATTTGACATATAACTTGCTTTTCTAAGTAAAATATGGATGTCTTCTTTTACTCCAAAAATAAGATAAGCTGGTGTTCTATTCTCAGATGTATTTTCAAATACATTTCTTCCCTGACTATCTTTAACTGCTAGAATCTCTACATTTTCTAATAGTTTTCCTACCATGATTTTCTTATCATCATCAGTTGCTTTCATATAAATATCAATTTTTGTATTTGGCATCATAGAGTTTCCATATGTAGTTTCCATATTTACTGGGAAATTATAAACAACTTCTCCTTTTTTTATTTCTACAAAAGCAGAATCTGGCAATTGTTCTTTTGTCATCAATACATTTTGATAAAACATACTTCCCTCTGGAATAACAGTATTAATGGCTGCATATTTTCCGATGATAAGGCCTGTGCTTCTCACTACATTTTTCTTTACTGCTATAGATGGTATTTTAATTGTTTCAATATCATCTTTTGTAATTAATTCCCTAGGTTGAATCGTTCTTTTTGCTATAGGAATTGAAATTTCTTTTGTTGCTTCCCTAATTTGACTAGTATATCCCCAATATAGTATTCCAATAATTAATACTACACCAAGAATTGTGACTGTATTTTTGTTTTTTAAAAAACGTTTTACAGAAATAATAATATTATTCATTCTTTTCCCTCTCCTTTTCTTTTAATATGGTGTTTCTAATATTGCGTCTATTCTATTTACAATATCAAAACTCATAACATCTGTTACACTAGCTGCCTCTAAGCTTGATACTTGTAAGCTAACTTTTGGCGGTTCTTCATTGACATCATAAATTTTAATTTCATAAGTACGTGCCAATGAAGCATTCTCTGCAAATCTTCTTACAAAATTTTCTACAAATTTTTCTCGATCAATTCTAATACTACGATCTTTTCTATACATTGCTAAATCAAAGGCATCATACATTGCTGCTTCTGTTGTTTCTTTTAATAAGTGATAATTGTGCTCATCTGTATTTGTCATAGCTTGGAAAAAGTAAACGAAAGCAATCGATACTAATCCAATACCAATAATAAATACTGCCCATACTGATTCTCTCATTTACTTTACCTCCTCGTTATTCCATCTTTATCATCACAGTCATTCCAATTTCCAATTCCACAGCAAACACTGCTTCCTCTATTTCCAGAAATACTACAAGTTTGGAAATAATTTGAAAAATTGTAAGAACTGTCTTCTATATTTCCTCTTATAAAGTAGCTTTTACATTCTTTTCCTTCTGCTGTACAATCCATATTAAAATCATTATAAGTTGTAGATTCATTATATTTTCTAATTTGTTGAATTAATGCTGGTGTAAGGGTAATTTGATACATTGGAGCTTTTTGATAAATTGCACTACCATTTACTCCACGATTTTTTGTAATAAAGTTTTCAATTAAACTTGTATCATTCCAGTTGCTTCCAGGCTCTCTTCCTTCTCCGTTGAGACCTGGGAAAGGTTCACCCAAAGAAATTGGACGATAAATAAGATTAAGACCTTTTAATCCGGCTGGATCACAATTGTCTGTTTTACATGGAAAACAGTTATCACCTTCACAATTTGGATCATCATTTTCGATAATTTCATTATGTACAATATATGTACAATCATATTCATAGCTATCTTCCACTAATTTATCAAAGTTATGTTCAAATCCACCACCAGTTGCACTTCCTCCTGGAGTAAATCCTGGATAAGTAAGTCCGATGTCATATCTACCAGATGGAGTCATAAAATGAACATGTAATGCACTATATCCAAGATCAATATAAATCTGACTTGTGCTACTACCTGATTCGCTTCCGTTTACAGCTGTCCCTTGTGGCTTTAATATAGTACTAAATACGCCATCTTGTAATGTATATTTAATTTCTTTGAAGTAAGTTGAATGCGCTTCTTTTTGTGGTGAATAATCAAATACGATCCGTTTAATACAAGTAACTTTTCCCGGTGCTGATGGGTCTCTTGAACAATCATATTTAATTGTATAACGTTTCCCAGTTATTGAGAAATTATTATCGCTTATAATAGTATCCTTTTCATCCTTTTTCAATAAGTCATTATAATCATACTCATCATGAGTAAACTCATCATAATCAATGGTAAGATCTGGATTAAATTCTTTATAATCTACAAAATCTTTATAAGCAGGATATTTAGCATATCGAAGAGCTTTTATATCAGTACTACTAAGGCTAGCATATCTATAACTATCAAATTCATCCCATGAAGTACATGCATGAATATCAGTTTCAATTGTCTCCATATCCTCTTTTGCTTTTTTATGCACTTGTGCTTTTGCTGCACTTCCTGGATCAGGATGGCCTAAAGTGCTGCACCAAGTTCCTGGCGTTACATTTTGATTGGAAGATTCAAAACGAGCATAATATACAGTAGCAGGATACATTGTATAACCAGCATAATATCCAGCACAGCAATAAGACGTACCATTACTAGTACAAGTTTTGGTACAACGCCAATCACAATCTTTCTTTGAACTTTTTTTCGAATTTGCATATGACCAATCTTGTTGCTGAGCAATTTTCCAATCATCCCAAGTAGAAATTACTTTATCATTGGCTTCCTCCCAATCTTCTTCAAATTGTTCTGTGTTGATTTCTTCAGAGCTTTCATCTCTTGTAGAACCTTGTGTTTTACATTCTCTGGTACTAGAGAACTGAACACTTTTCCACTCTGGTTCATGGCCAGTTTCTCCCACTGTAAAGTGATTTCCTGCTTTTACCACCATACTACCATTTGGAAAATCATACTTCACATCTTCCCTACAATATACAGCACAATATGGGTTACTATATTTAACATAATAATCTCTAAATACCTCTTCTTTTGTTCCTGGAGTTATATTATCACTATCAAAAATACATTCCCAATTGGTTGTGTCATTTGCTTCTAGTTTGTTACTAGTGCCAATAGAACAATCGGCATTCATCATCTGTTTTAAATGTTCTATTAATTCTTCTGCATAATCACGCCACGTACATTTGTTATTACCTTCTGGCTTACAACCTTTTCCAATCCAAAATTCATCTGGATATTCTGGGTAAGCTTCCATTAGTTCGTCACAACATTCCTCTGTCAATGTTGTATCATTAATATCACAAGATTTCATTAAACAATTTTGTCTAAATTCTTTTCCTGGTTCAAAAAACCAATCATTTATTTTTTGATCAATTTCTGCTTGGCTAAGCCCTTGCTGGCTATATTCAAGTTTCATTTTCTCTTCAAAATAAAGACAGCATGTCATATCTGGGTCTTTATCCCCTGGCTTTGGAAAATGATTTGGATTATTTTCATCACAAATCGGTGTTGGATCTGGGTCTGGATCAGGTTTAGGTCCAGGTGGAATGATAGTACAGTCATGAGTAGGAATTCTTTTTTCCCATTCCTCCAAATCACACAACAAATGATTTTCTTTATATGTCATTAATGCAGATTTATAGTTAATTTCACAAGTTGTATCTTTACATAAAATGATACTATTCATCCAAGTAATAATATCCATGCTTTGAACACAAGAGACATATATTTCTTCTATTTGAATTAGCGGTTGAAATTCACACCCAACTGCACTACAAGCAGGATATTTTTCATCAAATTCCAACAATTCCTTCTTTTCTTGTTCCCATAATTGTTCTGCTTCGGCTTTTCCTTGAAAATAAACATTCATACAGTTAATAAAAGAAGGAACTGAATCTGAAACAAGCATACATTGTTGAGGCGTTTGAACTATCTTATATTTTTCTTTAATTTCTTGTAATTTTTGCTCACAACATTCTTTTTCTTGATCTGTTAATGCATCCCCTCTATTTTTATCTTTTGGAAATCCTTCTCCTGTTTCATAATCACAATCATTTTTAACAATATCTGTAATATCAATTATTTTTAGTGCATGACCATTTCTTCTTCCACTTGAAAATTGAACATCTATTGCATGACAAGTCACACTTTTACAAGCTGTTGTTCCAGGAATTCCAATATCATCAAAAGCAGTATACATACGTTCTGATTCTCTTAAATAATAACTAACCTGTTCATGTGTTGTATTTGCTCCAGTATTCCAAATAAGCGATGCATACTCAGTTGGGGTCATAACATATAGTTGATCATCTTTACCTCTAAAAATATAAAGTGGTTCAATTAAAATTCGGTATCCTTTTTGATTGATCCCTCCACCTTCAGGAAGAGCTGGCTCTGATAATTCTTCCCAAGCACTCGTTTCAGATAAAGAGTGGCCATAAGTATTTTTTATAATTTCATTTCCAACACTATTTTCAATAATTTTCCCGTTTGCATCTACTGTATCTTTCAAAAACACTTTTTCCCAATAAGTTTGTTCTGATGCACCATCCGTTGGCATTCCAGAAAGTGCACTATAAACATAGCCTCCATTACTAGCTGGTTGAAAATAAGCTGTACTAAAAGCACTTGAATCAGAATAAGCAGGCTTCATAGATACCAATGAACTTTTTGTAGGAACGTTCATATATGCTACTTTACTATTAGCTGTTTGACTAGTATGTCGAATAGAGCTCGAAAAGAAAGTTCCAGCAGTAGGATAGATATCTAAAGAACGTCCTAGTGTCTTATAAGAACTTCCATCATAGTAAATAACAGTGATACGAGTTCCTCTATATTTAGAATAGCGACAAAAAAAGTTATACTTTTGGCCTTCTGCACATGTTCCTCCGCCTCCGCCTGCTGGGGTATCTTTACCATTGACAATATTCAATTGCGCTGCTTTAGCATCCATATTCAAACAAAACATCATTCCAATAACAAAAAGAAATGTCGTTGTCAAATATTTTATTAAATTCTTCATTCACTTCACCTCACATTATAGGTCTGATTTTTTTTCATGTAAATACAAAATTACTCCCCCAATTATTATAATTGAAAGTAATATATATATATAATAATTTGCCCAAAATTCAATAATTGCATCCCAATTAAATTCATCTTCAGATACAACTGGTTTTATTATTGTTTCATTTTTATTTAAATACTTTGTAACACCCTCAAGAAATTCTTTATATGTCATACTATGCTTTAACCATTTTTGGCAAAGTTCAAAGTCTTCTATCCCTTTGCAAATATTGCTACTATAATAAGGATTATAAGTAGGCAAAGTAACATAATTAGTAAATAATTTATCGCTTGTACAATCAGTGTTTCTTGCATAAAAGTCAAAACGAATTGTTTCTCCATTTTGATAGTTTTCTAATATAATATCCTCATTATTTGAATAATAATATTTTCCCGTAGACCGATCTACCATATAAATTTCGTTTGTCAAATTTGATACTGTAATTTCAAAAACAACACTATATTTACTTTCCTTATATCGATATCCAAAGCTTACATTTCCAGCCATTTTCTGAAGTCTTACTTTTTCAGTATAATTGCAATTTGCTTCTGCTGTAAACGGAATGGCAAATAATACTATAAAAAACACTACTCTAAGATAATATGTTTTCATGATCATCTACCTCCAATTTTAATTATAGCATAGGAAATATTATAAAACCAGTTTTTAAAAGCCTATTTTACTCTAAAGTTGACATTATTTTATTTGATACAAATAATTTTTATTTCTGACATGAAAATCAATCCATATTTTTTCTGCATCTATTGTATCTGCAGAAACTTCTATGTAATATGTGTTCACTGGATCAAACTTTGAAGGTTTTACCCGATTCATAGTAACTTTCTCATTAATTAACTGACCATTTTTTTCATATCTTAAAGTACCAAAATAATAAATAAAATTATAAAGATTATAGATCCTAGTTAGCACTATATCATCATCGATTTCAAGTATTCCTTTCACTTTTAAAATTGCTTTTTCTTCATTTGTGTTATAGTTGGGGTGAATAAATTCTACTGAAGAATAACATTCTTTATCTGTAATGCAAAAATTATAGGTTTCTCTAAACTCTTTTTTTATTTCTGCACTGAATAAATTTAATTTTGTTTCTTTAAAAATACTTCCCTTAAAATTCAGTTCATCATTCAATTTTCCATTCTGATTAGAATTATTTGCATCCAAACGAAATGGTTTTAGTTTTACTCTTATATATTTTGAATTAATTCCATTGTTAAGATAATCAATATGATCCGTATATGTAAATGTCATATTTTTATTTTGATACTCTTTTGGTATTTTAAACACCAATAATTGTTTTTCAAAAGAGTTAGACACAATATTCGAATTCTGATAAGTATGTCCAAGATCCATCAAATCATCTTTATAATTCATAATGTGATAAAACTTTTTACCGCCAACTTCTAAACTAACCATTGCAATTTCTAATGCTTTTGCTTTTCCCTTACTCTTTATGGTTAATTCCAAGACGACCAATACTTCATCCTTAATTACTTGTTTTCCTTTATAATCTTTTGTTGTAATATAACTATTCGTAACACCCAAATTAAAACTTGTTGTTGAAAACATCGTATTTTGATTCACATCTCGATCATAAATTCCAATATTCATATAAACCATAAAACAAATCATTGAAATTCCTACTAAAATTCCAATATCAATCAAAAATTTATTTTCATAATAAATGTATCTTGTAAATCTCCAAAAACGATTCACTTTTCGTTGGACTTCATTTGTTTCTACTTCAATATTAACCTCAAACTCTTCGTTATCTGTTTCTTCAATTTCTAATTCTGCTAAATCTTCTCCAAAATGAAATTTTTTAATATCAAACCCTGTCGCTCTAATTAAAACAGTTAACAAAGAGGCACATTGAAATCCTTCTAATATTGTAACAAAATCTCTAAATAATCGGACACTTCTTACTTCTAGTAAAATTGCTTCCATTTCTGTAAACATAGAATAAGTCAAATTGTAAAATACCAAAATTGCTACAGCTAAAACAATATTAAAAATATATAAAAATATTGGTTTCTTTTTTACATACATCAAGCTAATAATAACCAGAGATAAAACAATCACAATAAACGGAAAAATAAACATCCAAATATTAAACATCGTATTAGTCAAGTTATCAATAGGAGAAGTCTGATTAGAAGCAATATATTCATTCAGAAAATTCAAAATGATATTGGTTCTATATACTAAAAAGGCAATTACCAAAGTTAATAATATATGAATCAACTTAAAATGTTTTACTAAAAATGCATATGGTTTCCTTAGTATCACCTTATCACCCTCCTATTATTATAAATACATTATAACTTATATTTTCCCAAAAAAAAAGAGATTTAACACTCTTTTTACGATTTTATAATAATTCTTTTATCTAACTTCCAAGAAAAACTATAATTACCTTTTTCATTTTAAAATATCATATCATTTTTCAATTTCTATTATTATGTTCACATCATTATCCTTTATATTTAATTTGCAATATGAACCTATAGGAAGGGTAAACATTGGATTAGTATGCCCAAAGTCTGCTCCACATAAAATTGGAATATTTCTCAATTTTTCCTTGTTTTTTATTACAGCTTTCAGTTTATCAATAGTCATATTACTACATAATTGAAATCTACCAAAAACAATTCCTTTTATATTACAATTAGGTAGTTGCAATAATGATTCCAAGTTCCTATCAAATTCTAACAAAAATACATCATTTCCAAAATCATCAGCATCATCTTCTATAAACAAAATACAATTATCTAAACTAGGCATATATTCTGTCCCTTGCAATAAATTTATTGTACATAAATTTCCACCAATAATTTGACCTTCTGTTGTACCACTTTGAATTGGTATCATGCCTTCATTTTTTAAAGTCATTTTTTCTATTTTTCCTTTTTCTTTTTGATAATCATATATTTCCTTTGATGAAGTAATTACAAAGTTCTTATTTTCTAATATTTTTTCAAAGTATTGTAGAGTATATTCATTTTCAGAACTAAATCCGCTTAACATTGGTCCATAGTATGTAACCAAATCTGTTTTCTTCTTTATTGCAATTAATAATGCCGTAATATCAGAATAACCAATAATCATTTTAGGATTTTTCATGATAATATCATAATCTAAATAAGGAAGAATTTGATTGACATTATATCCTCCTTCTGCACATACAATGATTTCAACATTTTTATCTAAAAATGCATCCATTAAATCTGCAACTCGATTTTTTATGCTAGCACATCCAAAATAAGTGTCTTTTTCATAAATATGTTTTCCTAATGTCAATTCATAACCTAACTTTTTAAAATATTCTTTCGCTTTTGATATTTTAATTTCTTCTTCTGATAAGCTCATTGAGGGAGCAATCAATCTAACTTCTTTCATGTTTCATTTCCTTTCTAAAAAGTTTTTTTTGTTTTTCTGTAGAATCAATTATCTGTTGTGGTCTTCTCGCATTTTCTACTTTTATAACATTTAATACCTGTTTTAATTCTCTATTAGAAAATAAACTTCCACATGTATCTACCACATAATAAACAAGTCTATCATTCCGTGATATATAACTACAAAGTAAGTCATATAAATCTTTTTTAAAATCAGAATAATAACCTTGATATTCGATATAGGATTTTTTAATAAAACTAACTAAAGTCATTTTTAAGTACAATTCTTCTAAATAGTCTGTAGATCTATCAACATGATATTCCTCTATCACATTTTCATCCAATCTTTTAAATCTTCCTTGCAATCCTAAATCTGCCCTAAAATTAACTAAATTTTCTTCACTAAACAAATAATCTAGTTTTAATTTAAGTGCCTGTCTCCATTCATTTACCTGTAATCGATCTCTCTCACCTTTCGCTTTTTCTTTCTGTACAAATTCATAAGCTATATTTTTTTCTGATGATGTTACATTTTCCACTGAAGTTCTTATCAATGACTGAACAATACGCTTAATAATCGCTAATAATTCGTTATCAAATACATTTCTTTTATTTTTTATTTGATTATATTGATTTACAAGTGCGACTAATTCAGTTACATCCGATGTTTGAAATTCGCTTTCAATTGATAAAATTTCTCCGTCAATAAATAAATACATTTCACCATAAGAATATACTTTCTCTTCTCCAATTAAAAATAGACTATTGGGCTTACAAGCAAAGAAGACACATCTATTGCTATCTGGCTTTAAATAATTTTCAACAAACTCTTCATTTTTTTCAGTTGTAGCATCATTTGGAAAAAAATCAGTTTCCATAGTAACTGGATTAATGCCTAATGATTGAATACGAAATGGGTATTCATATGGTTCTTGTCCATAATAATAATGATCATATAACCCACCATATATTCTCTCTGCTGACATCACGCTTCCAGAGCAAATTGATGAAACCAATATATTCTTATTTTTGATTAATTCATTCAGATTTATTCCTCTTTTTTCTAAGGCAAAAAGAGTTCTAGCAAATTTACTATCAGCCCCTATTCCTAAAAATAGCAAATCACACTGTTCTATACTTTCTAATGTTTCTTCAACATTATCCACATCAACTACTGTTAAATTATTTTTACTAAGTTGCCCATATCCTAAGTCATTCAAATAATAATTATAAGCACTGATATAAAGTTTGGCTCTACTCACATTGTCTTCTTTTGTATATCCTCCAATATAAGTAATTTTAATATCACTTAAATTTCCTTTTACTTTTAATAATTCTCCAAATAAAGATACATATTTTCTTAAAAAGGGATTATCGATCAAAGATTTATTTACTCTTGGATTTCCTCCACTTGTGATAATAGTTGGATAACTTCCTGCTATCATAATATTTCTTTCCATAATTAACATCTCTCTTTCTATCATTCTTTAATACCAATTAAGATAAAATAAAAACTATACAGTCATACCTGTATAGTCTTATATTTTCATACAGGCAACAAGCACCACAAATAGCACTTGTTACCTACAACAATAATTGTCGTATTTTACAAGTGCAGATTATTATGATGATGTTGTCTATTTATTTGCTTTAACATAACAATCTCTCCTTCTTGTTTAAGATTATAATGGATAAATTTTTATTTGTCAAATTTTTTCTGAAATACCTTTTGTATTTCACTTGAATGTTCTCTCATAAAAGGAATTTGATCAATTAGCTTTAAAGCTGTTTTTAATTCCTCTCTACTTAGCCCACTTTGTGTCAATTGCGTTCTGAGTTTTTTTAAATCTTCTTTTGTAAAACCACTAAATTCTGCATTTACAATATTCAAAGTTTCAAGCATGCTTCTTTCTATTGGAACATGAATTCCATCATACATTGTTTCCTTTATTTTTGCATAATTTGTTTCAAAATCTTCTTCCATAAATGTTTTCTCAAGCTTTCTTGTTTCAACATGGAATTTTATTTTTTTCCCAAACAATTTATAATTTAAATAAACAATTAAAGCCATAATAATTATCTGTGGAAGATGATTTTCTTGTCCCCAACTTAAAACATTTTTTATAAAATCTTTTTCTCCTGATAAAGTTGTATTACTAACTTGTCTCTCTTCTGTTGTAATAAACGATTGGGCGGAGTCACTTTTGTTTCCTACGCTCAAAATCTTTTCAAAAAAACTTTTTTCTTTTTCATGTGTTGGAGTTACATCAATAATTTGACCTTCTTGGTTCATTGCCCAAGCATGAGCTTCACTCTCTGTTATTATCATATCTTCTGCATTATAAAATCCTACTGTATAAACAAGCTCCTCATCTACTCCTACTGCTAAAGTAGCTGCCAAATTGCAAATAAGAGAATCCATCGAAGCAATCGCTTCATAAAACTCTTTCTCCTCTAATTGTTCAATTTGTCCAGACAATCCTGCATCTTCAATTGGAGTAAGAGAATATAATCGACTCTTTATAGCGCTAAAAATCTCATAATCAGAGGCTGAAGCTTCCAGACCCAATCCTGAAATAATAGCTGTTCTAATTTCTTCAGAAGGATACTCAGTATAGGAAGAAGTTTTTTCTATATCTTCTACAAAACTATTTGATGAACGCTTTGAAATTCCATATGTACAACATATTTGAGGTTTTTCTATAGAATATAATGCCTCAGTCGATGATGAATAACTGCTAGGATATGATAATAATACTTTCTCGTCTTCAGAATATATTCTAATTGTTTTTCCTTGAGCATCGAGGTCTGTGATCGTAATACTTGTAATTACATAGTTATCCCCAACTGGATAATATAGCTTTTTTAGCCATAATTGATTATTAGCAATAGAATTCTCCAAGCTACTTTTAGAAATTCTATATTCTACACTAAATAAATCTTCTACTTCTTCCACCTCACAAGAATATATATAATCATTTTCAATGTTATATTTTACTTGACCATTTGCATAAGTCGCTGAAGTAGCATATTTAGTAGCAAAATAAATTGGTAAAGGATCTTCTGTAAAAGAAGTTATTTTTGCTACTATTCTATCACTAGTTACATTATCTTTTGAATCCTCTGTCATACTATCTGAAATATCAAAATCTAGTTCACGCATTTTACGAAACAAATCTTTTAAGTGATTATATTCAAATTCCAGTGAACGCATATGAGGAGTTAATATCCATTCAATTACATTTTTGCTAACAGATGAATTTTTATTAGTCAAACAATATTTTTGAAACAAATCATAAGAAAGTCCTGTCATATATATCATTGAAAGAAACACTACGGTTATAAATGCTCCTATAAAAAAATTGACAAGCTGTTTTATATATTTATCTTTAGTTGTATATAATCCTGGAATAGTTTTAATTCTATGAGCTTTCTTTTCCTGATACATTTTATAAATATAATCATAAAAACTATGATTATTATCCTTTTTTAAAAAAACATTATTTTTATCTTGACACAAATAAAGATAAAATGCACTAATTCGTAATATTTCCTGATTGTCATTTTTAAAATCTGCTTGTTGTAAAAGCATTTGGTAATTTAATACCCCTAAGAAATCATATAAATCAGTAACAGCATTTCCAATAACTTCCCCTTTTGTATTTGTAGAAACAATATTCACAAATTTTCCTTTAATCGTTACATTTTGAAAGATTTTCCCATTACTTCTACCTTTATAAGAACTATCGCTATTAATGATATACATTAATCTTTGATTCACAATCATCTTTAACAATTTTAAATTTCCATTTAATAAAAATTGATCAATTGCATTTCTTATTACCTGATCTGTTATACTTTCTGAAAGTAACAATATTTTTTTCTTATCTATTTTAAAAGCTTCCAATTGATGAATCAAATTTCTTAAATCATCTGGATTTAGTACCAATAATGAGGTTCCAATTTCTGCTTCTATATCATAAGAATCTGATGTATCACTATAGTTCAATGGCGTATATGCTTCATAATTTAATAAGCATTTCATACTAATAGACAAAAAACTTCCTAAATCTACATTTGGAAACAAATCTATTACATCTTTTTCTCTTAATAAAATTTCTTGTATTTTATGAAGATCACATAATTGTGAAATTCTTTTTAAATTTTCTACATAGTCTTCTATCCCAATACTCCCATTTTCTTCATAGAAAATAGCAATCCTTGTATCCTTAAAATGTTCGATTGGAAAACACTTTTTTTCTATAGCAGAAAGAGCTATTTTTTGCTTTATAATGTCTACATTAACCCCTAAAACTTCACGAATTTGTTCTTGAGCTTCTTTTACTTTTTCAATAGGAGAAAATAAGGATCTGATTTTTTCACATATAATTACTCCACCATATAAGATCCTGGAAAATAATAAAATATTTACTTTTACAAAAGCTCGTTTCAAAGTGGCATCTGATAGCACTCCTTCTCTTAATGCAATTGTATCAAATAAATCTCCATTTTGCTCTATTACTTCCAGACAGTTTTTTACTTTTTCATAATCATTCATATTTATTTCCTCTAATGTCTTTTCATAGATAGTATTTTGCTTTTCACTTCATCAAATTTATCTAATACTTGCTTTTCACCAATACAAGCAATATTCTGATCAATTCTGTGCATATAAATATAATTTACAAAATCTACTATATCAGAAGGGAAAATCTGGCTTCTTCCATTCCGAAGAGCTGTAAGCTTCGCTAATTTAAGAGCAAATTTATGTGCCCTGATGTTAGAGCCTCCAAACAATCTTTGACCATCTAAGGCCATAGAATCAATAAAATGAAATATTTGCATCATAATATCTTCATCTTGTTTCTCTGTCATAAAGCTAGAAACAGCATATGCAGTTTCTACCAATTCATCTAATCTCAAATGACTTTCTGTTTTGGCTTCAAACCCACTAAAAAATAGTTTTCTTTTTTCCTCTTCTGTTAATTCATCAAAGTATATATTAATATCAAAACGATCATAAACTGCTTGCGGAACATTAAAAACGCCTGCTATATCTGCACTATTTTGAGTTGCAAGTACATAAAAATCATGAAATTTATATTTTTCTCCACCTATACTCATTTGTTTCTCTGCAAATAACTCTATAAAGGTTGATTGCACTTTTCCACTAGCTCTGTTAAATTCATCAACTTGCAGTAATTGCATGTTTTGTCTATTTTTCAATTGCTCTTGAACATCACTTGGGATCATATCAGATGTAACAGAAATTCTCTCAGAGTTAAAACTTGTTGCCAAAAAATTAGATATTGTTGTTTTTCCTACTCCTGTATTTCCAGTCATCAAAATTTTACTACTCGTATCACAAAGTATAGAAGAAGCGATTGCATTCTTTGCCTTTGACTGACCTATCAAAACTTGATCTAACGCAGTAAGTGTAGACTGATAGATTTCAATTACACTTTCTATTTCTTTTCTTGTTGCCATTATAATCCCCCTTTTTTTGCCTTGCTATCATAGCATATCACCAATAAATTGTCAATAATTGTTCCTAACAAAAAAATTGTAACAACTGTACAATTTTTCTATGTAATCCTAAAAGATTCCTTTCTCCTATTATCACTATCAACAAACTCTGAAACATGACATTCAAACTTTTCTATTCTAAATAAGACTTATGTATGATCAATGTAATGACACAATGTTCTAAAAAAGAATCTGTCATAATTAATTGACCTTGAAACTTTCCATGTTTTCCAAAGCTATTATCTACCTTCAACTGAATAATTTCTCCATCTTTTACCAAAGCACCAGTAATACACATTGCATGATCATAATTAACAGTATCCAACAATAATCTTTTATTTTTATGAATATTTCTAATATGTAATAAATGAGAAATATTATATAGTTGATCATCTAATATATTAATATCATAATCCAAGGTTGTTGATTCTTCTGAAGAAAACCAAACACTAACGTTATTTCTTAATTGTTTTATAATTGCTTCTTTTATTTTAGCTAGTGGCAAATGCAATATTTTTTCATTATCATTTAAATAGATATTTGGTAAAAAAGAATAGCTTTCAAGGAACACCTCTTTTTGATATGGAGTTACAGTTACATATTCGTCTAAACAATCCTTTAAATATTGATTTTTAAATTCTAATGGCGTATAAGTTCTTCCATCATATTCAAAGTCTATTGGAGGAACACCATAAACTTTTGATAAAAATTGAAATACTTCATACATAAATTCCTCTTTTTTGGCCATTCTTTCTGACTTTGAATCTATTTTTATCAATTCTATTGCATCTTCTTTCATTTTACGTCTTAAAAGTTCGATTGTTAATGAATCATTATAATTAGAGTCTAATTCCTTCATATCCTTTACTGGAACAATACCATATTTATTTACAATTTCTCTACAAGAATGAAATGTTCCAAAACTTCCTATATAAAAGTTTGCTTTATTTATAATGATATCTATAGATAAATTATCGCAACTTATTAATTCATTATATAATGAATTTGCTTTCTCTAACTTATCATAAAAATTAATATAATTTGAAGATAAGTCTAAATGTTCTATATCCAATTCTGTATTCTTTCTCAATATATCTTTTATAACTCTAAGAAACGCAAAAATATTACACTGATAACTACCTAATTGATTATATATTTTACACTCTGGAACTTCTATATTAAATGCAAACTCAAAATTATTCATTCTTTCATTATCAATACTTGCTTTTAAAATTCCTTGTGTTCTTATTTTGGATTCTATTTCTATATTTTTCTGATTTTGACAATATTGATTATGAAATTGTAAGACTTCATCCCTTGTTATTTCTGTTTTCACATCATTCACCTCTTATTTTTCTCTCCCATTTTATGAATCTCTGCTTCTAATTGTTTGAAAGACTTACTAATATATTTTCTATTAATTCCAATGATTGGCACATCATATTTTTTAATTTTGGAATATAATTTTTCCATAAAAATTCCTTTTCGATTTACATTACCATGATTTGTATATATGTAATTGACAGAGCAAGAGGGTGACTGTTCAATTCCTAGAATTGCGACTATTTTGTAATTTGATTTTATAATCTCTTTTATTTGATTTGCTACTTGCTCTGCTAGCTTTTCACAATGAATATTAAATTCCTCTATATCATATTTTTTTAATCCCATTGGTTCTCGAATTAATTGATTATGAAAACTACTCTCTGCACAAGGCATTTGAATCATATTAATATCATTTTCTATAATAAGTTCTACAAAAGGTTTTATAGAACTTTTCCATTCATATTTTACAAGCCCTTGTGCTTGATAAGCTTGCGCTAATAGACAAAACGGAACAAACACAAAATATTTACTTCTATTATCTACCATAAACATATTTCTCCAATTTCTTTCTTGTCAATCAATAGTGCTTTCCTTTCAAAAACAATATCAAACAAATAATTTTTCTTTTACCTTTTTGTAAACCACTTTATAAAAAATAAAACATTTTCTTTCTTACTTAAATTTCTAATCAACAAAGTTGTTCTATGATTTTTATTTGGATTATCTGGAGATTCACAAATATATAACTTTTTATCATCTAAATTTATATGACTAAATATTTTTTCTCCGCTTAAATCCCATTCTAATACAATGTTATTTTGATTTGTTTGGACTTCCTGTATATTTTTAAGATATGGATACTCTTTTAATTCTGAAAAAGACATATTTTCTATTTTTGTAACCAAACTAGCATCACAATGAAAAAAATAATCTATAATGTTATCTTTAGAAGATGTTACTATTATCTCATCATTTAACTCATTAGATAAAAGTTGAACTTTTCTTGACATTTCTATTTTTTCATATACATCTTCGACTTTTACGCAAATCATATCACTATTATGATCGATTACAAAGCTCTTACATGTCAAGTTTTGGTCAACGCCATTTACCACAATTGTATTATGAGCATAAGTTCTTTTATAAAACTCTTTTGAGATAGAACTTCCATATCCAGAGCTAGATAAATCATGTGTTAAAAAATGAGAGCCATATTTTATTTCAATGTTCAATTTATCTGGATGGGCATGATTTATATCATTATCTTGATACTTAATAAAAACATTCCAATATTTATTTTTCAAGATAGAAAATCCTGTATCTACCAAATGAATGGTATTTGATAAGTTTTTCTTTTCATCAATGGAGTTTATTACTTCCACAAACTCATTTTCAAATAATCGATTTCCCAATTTAAACACTTCTAGATAATTAGATAAATGAAGATTTGGCCATCCATCATTTGGACTTGGTAAGGAACAATCTGCAAAGCTACATTGATAAACTTGAGACAACATCTTTTTTGCGATATCATAATATTTTTCAGGAATAATATAATGATATTCTTTCGCTATTATGAATAATTCTAAAATTGGTTTTAAAATAAACAAATGATAATGAAAAGAACCCTCAAACCAAAAATAATCTTTTGTAATTCCATGATCTAACTGATTATAAAAAGAAAATGGAGAATGAAACGCATAATTTAGCAGTTCTTCATTTCTAGAAACAATTCCCATCATTCCAATTGCACATATTTCATAACAATCTATATTATGAATTCTATTCACTTGCGATTTTAATAAACGATATATATCTGGAAATAAAAAATGATAAATCTTTTTCTTGATTTCTTTTTTTAAATAATGGTTTATATGATGTATACAATTTACGATTTTAATTGCAATCATAGCCTCATTTAATCCCTGTGCCATTATCTTTCCACAACGATTAACATTAGGATCAAATATTTTTCCCTCTTTATTATGAATTTCAAAATATCGATAATTAGAAGAATAATATTCTAAAGCCTCTTCTATGTATTTCAAATATTCTTCATTTTTCTCTAATAAGTACTGCTTAGAATATTCTTCTAAATGATCAAAAACATGATACCTATATTTTGTGACCCATGCTCTCCTTCTTTTATCATCATTGTATCTACAATGGCAAATAGGACATTCAAAATCATCACTATTATTTTGATCAAAATGTAATTCTGCTCCATCCTTATCACAATAATAATCATGTATCCAGCCACTCATCCATTTATAGTTATCTTTAAACGTTATCATAAGCACCACCATTATTTTAAAAATTCTATTTAACACATTATACCGCAATTTAAAGCAAAATAAAATCAACTTTTCTATGAAAAGATGATCCTATTTTCTATTATCATGCACTTTAAATATTATTTATAAAATACAAAACTTTAAATTTCTATTTCTAGTCCAACTCCCACTTCTTGGATAGGAAGTTCTTTTGCCATTTCAATTTTTGCTTTTAAAGATACGCAATGACATGGATATAACAATTTTATATCATTATCTTTTAAATATTGAATCGTTTTTTCCAACCTTTCATCTATATCAAATAAATGAAATCCCCCAATAACACCATAAATTTTAGTTTCATTGCAAACCTTCTTGGCATATTCAATAATATTACAAATCCCACTATGGGAACAGCCTGTTATAATAAATAATCCTTGGTCGCCTTTATATACAATCGCAGAATCGTCTTTTATGATATCATCGACTTTTTCTCCATCAATGATACTTTTTCCTATAGAATACCTTGGTTCGAAATTATTTAGACATGGTATTTCTCCTAAAAAAACAATATGATCATTTATTACAATTGGCTTATTAGATAATTTTAAATTACAAAGATTAGAAAGTTCCTTTTTTGAAAAAGGACTTCCTATATATAATCCTGTTGCATCCTCTTTATATTCAAAACATTCAGGATGCGCTATTATTTCAATATCTTTTTTTTCTTTTAAAAAGTATTTTAATCCTCTTGTATGATCATCATGTCCATGAGATATTATCAATTTATGGACTCCGCTTAAATCAATATTCATTTTTTCTGCATTCTTTATGAAAGCATCAGAATAACCAGTATCAAATAATATTTTTTCTTGATCTTCTTCAATATAGTAACTTACTGCTGGTTCTCCCAAATAATACATATCTATAAAAGTATTATTATCTTCTAAAACCTTTAATTTCATAACCAGTCATCTCCCAATCCAATATATTTTTTAATATAAACTTTTCTTTTTCAAATTATAAAGATAATATTCATACAAAAATTCACAATTTGTTTTTACATATTCTATATTTTTTTCTATTATTCCAATCAATATTTCATTTGCATTATCTGTATTACCCTCTTTTAATAATTCAATTTTTTTAGGGTCTATTATTTTATTTGTATAAGTATGCATATTCCAATATTCCATTTTATAATCTTTTAAATTACTACTCTTAGGATATAATAACTTAAGAAAAGACTCATAGTAAGTTTTTTTCACTTCATCTATATCATTATAATCAAAATCTACTTTTTCTTCCAAATCTAAAATTAGAAAAATGCTTTCTTCTAAAATTTTTCTCATCTTAGAATACGCCATTAAACGTTTCTTCTTAGAAGCTAACGATTTTTTTACCATACTATTTGGAATTGCTTTAATACAAAATGGCATTCTCATATAAATTACTGTTCCAAACCAATACTTAAAGTTGCCTGTACTAATTTTAGCGGTTAACCACCTTAACCATACATCCATAATGGTTATGATTCCTTTTTCTCCTTGCGCAAAAAATACTTTCGAAGTCCTTTCCACATATAAAGCATTTTCACCAATCCTTGGTTCCAAGCCATTTTTTAAAATAGTACCTAGATTATCTTTACATGTGTAATGAAAAAAAGTATGTTTTAAATCTATTTCTGAAATATCTTTAGTAACTATATTCTTTTCCATACTCATACTACTCCTCACAAATTGTTATTTTCTGTTTTCATTACATAATCTGATATCAAACTGGTGCAGTTGAAATTACAATAAAGAAAATTTGCACTAAGACCAAATTCTTAAATCAATTATAACATCATTTTATAGTTTTGTGCATAATAATCCAATCTTTGAAATAAATTTGGATTATTTATCTCGTTTTATAAAATATATACCTAATACTGAAGTAATCACTATCATGATTATTGGTGCGACTTTAAAAAATACCCACTCAAATGAATGCCATAATGTTCCAATAATAGACCATTCAGGATCGCTATAATCCCATGATTGATATGGGCTTCCTAATACAACCAATAATATAAAAAGTAATATAACACTAGCATCTAGAATTATTAAAAAATGAATTATTCTTTTTATTTTTCGTTTTTGTTTTATAGACAGTTGTTCATTAATAACTTCTAATTTTTCTGATATTACTTTTATATCATTTCTTTCTTTTTCTTCGATGTTTTCACCTAATATTGTACTAATTGGGGTTTCAAAGATTTCAGATATAGATATAAGCATTTCAGCATCTGGAACAGATAATCCTTGTTCCCATTTTGAGATTGTTTGTCTAACAACGTTCAACTTAATACTTAATTCTTCCTGTGAAAGACCTTTATTTTTTCTTAAAATTTTTAAATTATCTTTTAACATTTAATCATTCTCCTTTCAACAAATTAAGTTTATTATAAATAATCCGTTGCTGCAAGCAATGCATATTAACTTTCAATTCTTTATAAAAATATTCCTATATAGCTATAAACTATAGCCTTAAAAGATGATTTGATTAGTTATATTCTTTCAAATTAAATTTGTTTTAATCATTTATGTAATTAATCCGCGCTTCTTTCAAAACAAACAAAAAAAGATTAACCAAAATGAATCTTTGTTTATGGAAAATCGATTAGTCTAGCTAATTTCTCTATGGGCCAGAAAGAGATATATAACAACTTTTTATATTATTATAACATCTGGATGATTTATCAAATAAAAATATATTGCAACACAAATATAATCTGCTGCTAATCCACTATAACCATTACAATCTTCTAAAATTGAATTATAAGCAACTATGGAAGAATCGAGTAAATTACCAACTTGATATTCCATTTCTAAAATTGAATATGCTTGTTTAATTCTTCTAAATTTTGTTATATATTCTTTATGTACATTATTTTCTAATTCATTTTTACTTAATTCATAATATTGATATAAATTAGTTGTATCATAAACAGTAGTACTTGGAAAATGCTTAGATACATTTCTTGCAATTCTTCTAAATTTGCTGTGGAATTCTACATCTTCTTTCGTTGTATTTTTTAAAACTTCTTCAACCTTATCTAAAATATTAATATCGTTTCTTCGTTCGATAATCTGCGTAGTAATAATAGGTATCATTAGTTCTATAATACCAAAATTTATTTTACCACCCTTACGATTTTTTAAACTTTCCTTTTGCGCTTTATAAGCCAAATCATATATCAAGTCAGGTTGTTTGAAATTATTATTTTTTATTCTCTCAACCAATTCATAAAATACTCGTCCAATATTTACTCCAGATATAAGAAAATATTCGAGTTTTGATTTATCTTGCCAATCATTTTTTCTAGTGGTACAACCATTCTTTTCAGGAATTGGTTCAAGAACACTTGCTAAAATAAGATAATGCATAATATCCAAAGAATTATAATCCATAAATGTCTCCTTATATATAGTATATTGTACTAATATGCAAGTTTTACTAAATTGACAAAATCAATTTAGTATCTATAAATATTCTAACACAAATTTAGTCATTTAAAAACTCAAACAAAGTAAGTTTGAGTATCAATCAAATCTGGCGTCCATAATGAGATTCGAACTCATGACCTTTTCCTTCGGAGGGAAACACTCTATCCAACTGAGCTATACGGACATAATGTTATTTTATCATAAAAATACAAAAAATAAAACCGCTACTAAGTAACGGTTATTTAACAATCTGGTGGAGAATAAGGGATTCGAACCCTTGACCCCCTGCGTGCAGGGCAGGTGCTCTAGCCAGCTGAGCTAATTCCCCAGAAATGGTGTCTCGTACGTGATTCGAACACGTGACCCTTTGATTAAAAGTCAAATGCTCTACCTGCTGAGCTAACGAGACATATCATATAAATAAATGGCTGCCTCGGCTAGATTCGAACTAGCGCAATGCCACAGTCAAAGTGTGGTGCCTTACCGCTTGGCTACGAGGCAAAATCCTGTATAAATAAAGTGGTGGAGGGAGATGGAGTCGAACCATCGAACCCGAAGGAACAGATTTACAGTCTGCCGCGTTTGACCACTTCGCTATCCCTCCATAATAAATGGTGCCGGAAATAGGACTTGAACCCACAACCTACTGATTACAAGTCAGTTGCTCTACCAATTGAGCTATTCCGGCAACAAAAAATGGTGGGCGATGTAGGACTCGAACCTACGACCCCCTGCTTGTAAGGCAGGTGCTCTAACCAACTGAGCTAATCGCCCAGACACTTGGACGTATTTAACTATACCAGTTAAACAAGCATTTGTCAACACAAAAAACTAAATTTTTTCATTATTTTGAAATTTTTTCAAACTTTGGTCAATCCATCCAGGCAATTTATATGCCAAAGTATGAAAACCATGTTTCGTTTCAATAATCTTTTTTTTATTGTTTTTTGTTTTTACTTTATATACAATATTCTTGATACTTAATTTTAAATGACAAGATTCTTCGTCCACGTCAAGGATTTCTACATAAATAGTTTCTCCTATTTTTACAAAATTATTAATGTCTTTCACAAAACCATGCGAAATCTCAGAAATGTGAATCAAACCACTATAATATTCGTCAAGCGATATAAAAATTCCATAGTTTTCTATACCAGTAACTGTTCCACGGACAACCTTCCCTTTTTTGTACTTTGTCATAGAAACACCTCAGACGTATTATAACACATTTTTTTTACATTAAAAACCCTTTACTATTAGATAACTTTATTATATAATACCCCTGGTGATGAAAAATGAAAGAAAATGAAGCAAAAATCATTGAAATTATTAATCGTTTACGACCATTTT
The DNA here is from genome assembly GCA_947426265.1 of uncultured Mycoplasmatota bacterium. Lineage (GTDB taxonomy): Bacteria > Bacillota_I > Bacilli_A > RF39 > UBA660 > MGBC102946. The sequence goes on from CANEDJ010000007.1 coordinate 41,405, forward strand.
TGGTAAACGATGGAGGAAATATTGAATTTATAAAATATGAAAATAATATTGTTTATATAAAGATGATGGGAGCCTGTTCCAATTGCCATATGCTCGATTTAACTTTAAAAGATGGAATCGAAGCAGCAATTAAAGAAGAAGTTCCTGAAGTTATAGAAGTCATAAATGTAAAAGATGAAGTATCAGATCTATAAAATATCAATAATAAAGCATAGGAAATTATCCTATGTTTTTTGTAAGCCACAAATCTGGTAGCGGATGAATAAAACGTACTTTTTCATAAATCAATTTTAAAAAACTTTCATACTTTGTAACACTTTTTATAATTGCATCTAAGAGTTCTTCCTTTGCGTGTTTCTCAATAATGTCTTCATAACTATCAAAATAAAAAGTTGGATAAAATGCTCGTGCCAATAATAAAATCCATTCTGAATCAGTTAATTTTAATGTATTTAAAAACTGAGAAAAAGTTTCTAAAGTAAACGTATCTGCTAAAACTTCTACTTTCCAAAACTCTATAATATCCCGCTCCTTATAATCCAATATAAAATTAAGAGGATTATATAAATCAAACATTGTATCTGTACTACAAATTCTTCTATGGCTAATTACTAACGGTTCCTCTATTTTTGTTTCATTCAAAAGGGCAATACCAATTTCAGAAAGACCAATAAAATAACTAAAGCTATTTCTTATTTTTGGAAAACTTTTTCCAAATTGACTTACTTGATATTCTAAGTAGTCGTTTTTTTTACTCCACAATTTTTTCCATTCATTTCTTGTAAGCATACTTTTTTCAGTATTTTCTACAACAAGTTTGGAAAAAAATAAAATATCATAAATTGTAACTTGTTCTTTAGATGTAATAAAGAGCTTTAATAAAATATAAGGGACTTGATTAATCACTGTGATAATCTTTCCCATCATATTTGGCACCATTTGATGACAATATATACCTCTTTCAATTAACTGATTACTAATTCTATAAATTTCTTCTAATTCTTCAAAAGATCGATGAAAGGGTTCTAAAACATAATTGTTTCCATTTTCTTTAAATTCATATAGTCCACTTGAAGTTTGGTGGATATCTACGGGATATAATCCATAATAATATTGAATTGCATTCTTCATATATTCCACCTCTCTATAGTTTATGTAGAAAATGAAAAAAATAGACTCATGTCTATTCTCCATTTATAATCGCTTTTAAACTATCAAGTTTTGTTTTTAATTTAGAATTTTCTTCTAACAAGTCCTGATATCGATCAAATAAATCTTTATAAAGTTTTTGATACTCAGAAGATGAATCAGTAGTTGTAGATTCCATATCTGATGAAGTTTCCGCTTTTCTTTCTGGTTCTGGTGACACAGTTCCAACTGTACTTGTTGCCTCATTAGAAATCTGTTCTTCTTTTGGTGCTGATGGAAGCATATCTTCTGTATCATCCGCTTTCGCACTAATATTGCTTCCTAATAGTTCGATTAAATTGCTAATTAATTTAAATACTTGTTGACCATTTATTCTAATATTATTAAGTCTTTCCAAAGACAAATCTTCTATTTCTAAAGCTCCTCCCTCTCGGTTTGCTTTAATAATCCTCTTCACTAAATCTTTTACACTAGCCCACTCAGTTTCATCTATAATATCATAAGCAGCTAATGTTCCATTTAGACCAAGAATCTTTGAAACATATACCTTAATATATCCTTGTTCATCTTTCTCTTCTAAAGTAAAAATTAAATATTTTTTATCATTTACCTTAAAATAACGAATGATTTCTATTTCTAATGGTTGATTATTTTGATTAAATGCAGACATTTTTTGCATACTAAAACATCCTCCTTTTTATTCTCACATAATATTATACTGAAACTTCTATTTTTTTTCAAGACAAATTCAATAAAAATACAAAAAATACGGGCTTTTTATTCACACCCTTTTAAAACAACAACATAAATTATAATGAAATCAAAATGAAAGGGTGGATTAAAATGTGCAATAACAAAAAAGAAGAAAACTGCAACTGCATCGCTGAAATCTTAACTGTCATTAATATCTTACAACAAAATGCTGAATGCTCAGAAAATTGTTTGGATACTTGTGACAGAGGATTCTTAGGATGCGGAGCTAGTTCCCTTGTTTGTAACACAAGACCAGTTATGCTATATACTTGTTGTGGTAACGGAACACCATGGAGAATGCCTACTACAAAAGAAAATATAGACTGCAATGACGTTGGTACCAATTGTTCTAGTGTTTTCCGTGTTGAAAAACTAGATGGTAACTGTGCTACATTCCGTGTTCTAGCACCTAACACTGATCCAGTAACAGCAGCAACTGTTCCATATGTTGCAACAAATTCTTTCTTCACAATGGATCTAAATTGTCTTTGCGTTATTCGTTGCTTACAAGATACTGCTGTTGAATGTGTCTAAAAAGAGAGTTCTTCTCTTTTTTTCTTCTTTAAAATATTGAACAAAATAACTTTCTATGCTATAGTTAGATAAGAAAGTTGTGATAACATGAAATTAGGAAAGTTGAAAATTCAGCCAAAAGGAAATTCTTATGATGGATCTACTGAATACGTTGAAAAAAAGAATCATACATTAATTATCATTGCTATTTTTATAATCCTAATCATTGTAATCAGCTTAATTGTTTACAATGTTTCTAGATCAAGCAAATGCAATAATATAGAAAAAATGATTCTTGAGCAAAGTATGTTATATGCAGAAAATAACGATTTACTTCCTACTGTTGAAGGTGAATCAATCACACTAAATATTGATGATGTTTTTCTAGAAGAAACATTAAAACCAACTCTAGAAGAAAAAATATGTAGTGGAACTGTTAAAATCACCAAATATAAAGAGGAATATATTAAAACATATGATATTACAAATTGTAATTATTGTACTACAGACGAACGTTATAAAAAATGGTCTAAAGAAGTAAGTAAAAAGCCTTCTAATAGATATGTAATCGATGTCATTCCTTATTACAACTATTATGAAATATCATATTATCATTCAGCTTGGTCTAATTGGATACCAGAAGAAGAAGTTGGAGAAGTTAATGAAACTTATCAAGTTGCTTTACCATTAAAAGAAAGTGTCCTACCAAAAATTTCTAGTGAAGCTAATATCATTGAATATGAAAAAGATGATGCTACTTGGTATAGTTATCGTGATAAAAAGTGGAGATATTATAGGGATAATGGTGGGAGCTATAGCGAATTATCTTCAGAACAACCAGCAGGTTTTGCAAACAAAGACACCTCTACTCAAATGCTTACAGCATGGACAGAATGGTCTTTAGATTACCCAGAAAAAAAAGATTATAGAACAATAAATTCTAAAAATGGATATCGTTGGTATTATTTAGATGGTAATGAAAAAGTATATTGGAATAGTGGCGCCTATTATCCAACTCAGCCAAGCGAAGAATTCAACAAAAAAGAAAAAGAATATGTAAAAATGTATCGTTATCAAGATAAAATGTGGAAATGGTATAATGGAAAAAAGCGCTCTTATTCAGGATTTATGTCTTCCCCAACCAATTCCTATAAACTTCGTGACAATGATATTTTTGAATATTCAAACTGGTCAAAATATAGTTCTGAAAACAAAATAGATAGCAGTAATTCTTCTTACCGTGAGCAACAAACAAAAACATATTCTAGATATCGTATTTCCTATTCTATGAAATCATTCTTAAAATTAGATAGTTATGTAGGAAAAACAGAATTTGAGAGAATACTACAAGGAACTGTTCCTGAACTCATCACTAGAACAGATATTTCAGTTGATATTGATTATAAATTTATTTATCGAAAAAAATAACTCCTATCTAGGAGTCAAACTGTTGCCAAATATGCAAATTTTCAGACAAGGTGCAGATTTATAAATAGTAGGCTGATTTGCTAGACTTATTTCAGGTTTAAACACTAAAAACGGAAATAAGTCTTTTAATTTTGATAAAAAATAGACAAATTATTGCACACTAAAATCACGGAGTTATTTCCGTTTTTTAAATTAGATGATTTTTACGTGCCATAATTTAAAGAAGATGGCAAATTGAAGATAGAAAAAATTATAAGAATTGAGATAAAAAAAAGTAGCATATGCTTTTTGAATATACCACTTTGTCAACAATCTAAGAACAATAACTTAATTAGATATTATTGTTCTTTTCTTTTTTATCATCTTAAATTAACGACATTGAGGCTTAGTTACCTTTATAAATATATATAAGTAGCCCCCAATATTAGAATAGAAATAGAAATGAAGTTAAATATCGAGGGCTGCTTCTAAACACATATATAAGATTGATAGATTCTTTAGAACATGTCTATCTTACTATGTGGTTAGACATTATTCATCTTCTATCATTTTGTTAATATATATGGATCTGTTTTAGTTCCTGTTCCACTTTTTATTTTAACATCCAATGTTAAGAATAATACTGGGCGCACACCAAACGTGTCAGTCACGCCGCTGCTGTAGTAGTTGTAGTTGACAAACCCAGCACTAGACACAATGAACGCATTATTCGAGTGGCCGCTACTCGGAGTCAGCGTCCATTGGTGTTGGGAACTGTTAAATAACCAGCTATTCTGCGCACATCTTGCGTTTGCTGGAATTCCATCCCAGTCGTATATATTTGTAGTATCACATGTACTTCCCCCATTTGATGCATATGCATAATCACTTGGGTACATCAATGCAATTTTTCCTGTCCATGTTGTTGGTCTTCCTGAATATACTGTTGTTCCATTTTCATACTGATACATCTGGGCTCTTGTTATCTGTGCTGCACTCCATCCTCCTAGTTTCCATACATGACTCTGATCTACCATTGCCTGTGATGTGGCA
>CANEDJ010000008.1:0-44250 GCA_947426265.1 uncultured Mycoplasmatota bacterium
CCATCTCCTTGAACTGGTCCATCTCCTTGAACTGGCCCATCTCCTTGAACTGGTCCATCTCCTTGAACTGGCCCATCTCCTTGAACTGGTCCATCTCCTTGAACTGGCCCATCTCCTTCAGGTTGAAAACCGTCTCCTTCCGCTCCTGTTGAGCCTCCATTTTCAACACTACCAGAGCCGTTTCCACCTTCTCCTAAATGATCTCTATCTGGATCACTTGGATTTGTTGGCCCTGTTGGGTTTGTTGGTCCTGTTGGATTTGTTGGCCCTGTTGGGTTTGTTGGTCCTGTTGGGTTTGTTGGTCCTGTTGGATTTGTTGGTCCTGTTGGATTTATTGGCCCTGTTGGATTTACTGGCCCTGTTGGGTTTGTTGGCCCTGTTGGGTTTGTTGGCCCTGTTGGGTTTGTTGGTCCTGTTGGGTTTGTTGGTCCTGTTGGATTTGTTGGTCCTGTTGGATTTGTTGGCCCTGTTGGATTTATTGGCCCTGTTGGGTTTGTTGGTCCTGTTGGATTTGTTGGTCCTGTTGGGTTTGTTGGTCCTGTTATTTCATTATTTTCTTCTTTATTTGCTTCTACCACTTTCTTATATTTACATCCATCATGTATACATGAATATTCAATTGACCCATCTTTGTTAGTAATTCCTTTAGTGCTTAATACATGCTTCTGCTTTGATTCATTTCCACAGTTTGAACATTCCATATATTCATATTTTTCATCATAATCGTATATTACTTTTTTACAATCATTCAAAACTACTATCTTTTGTACATTTCCACATCTGCTACATGTTTTTTCTGTTTCTTTATAATGCTTATCATTTTTATCATATACAAATGTCGTATTTACATCTGAATAATTATGTGCCTGTATCTCTTTATCCCCACATGCACACATTCTTTGCTCATAATAATCGTTTAAAGCTTTCCAATCTCCATAAACATGTTCATGTTTGGGATCTTCTTGCTCTCCTTTATTTTCATTATTGCTTCCAGTATTATTTGAATTAGTATTTCCACCATTATTTGTATTATTATTTACTTCGTTGTTTGTATTGTTATTTGTATTATTATTTGCTCCATTGTTTGTATTATTATTTGTTCCATTGTTTGTTGATTCTGTTCCTTTGTTTTCACCATTTTTTTCTTCTTCAAGAATTTTTGCAATACAATTTTCTTCATGTTCTAATTCAGTACATCTGCAACCAAATATATCATCATCACAAAGACATTCCTGTTCTGTACATTCACAATCTTTTTTTATTATTGAATCAATTATAGGCAACTGCACACTAGGTATTTTTATTTGAGTGTCCTTATCTGATTGGTCTCCATCCATATCTTCATATCCTGGATTTTCTGGAAGATCAGAAGAATTATCGCCCTTCCCATTTAATAAATCATTACAGCTTGGAATACTGATAAGAAGCGCTAAAGCTACTCCTACTGTAGTTATTGTTACTCCCTTCTTATGCTTACTAAACCACGCTATGATTCCTTTTTTCTTTTTTTCTTCCTCTTCTGTCACTTCTACGTGCTCAACTTGAGGTTCTACTATCTGACTTGAAAACTGATTTTTTTTCAATTTCATTTTTTTATTGTTTTTCATCTTTTTTCCCCCTTCAACATAATTTCAGTTATTATTATACATAAAAAATTTTTTTTGTCAAATATGTCTATATTTAAAAAAGTCAACCTTTCTTTTTAGGCGACTAATTTAACGTCTGTTTTAATGAAGTATACACAGTCTGATTATGTTCTAATACTGAATATAAAATTTGATATTGATTTTCTAAAGATATATCAAATTCAATAAATAACCTTTGAATATCCTCTACCTCACTCAAATAGGTTCTATTATTTAAATCTTCTAATTTTTCCAATAATTGTTTAGATTTATCCTGTTCTAACGTTCCCTTGTCACGTTCTAGTATAGGAACTATCATATTTTTCTTTTCTTGCAGCAATCTTAAAAAACTCGCTATCAATTGTTTTTGGTCTTTTGTTATATCTATATGCACATGTTTATCACATATTCCTGCAACTAAATATCGTACCCCAGATACTCTATGAATAAGAGCCTTTTCTTTTTCATCTTTAAACAACTGTTCTAAATCTTTAAGTTCATGTTCCTCTATTTCTAGCAAAGATTCCAGCTCATTTTCATTGATCTTACTAAGTAAGCTGTTCAATATTTCTACAACAAAATAAAGATCCTCATGTTCTGCTTCTTTTTTTCCTAGAACTTTAATATGCTTATCTAATAAATTGATCAACTGTTTCTTTATTTCTTCTTTCATTTTTATGGCTCCTTTTAATTTCCATAACATGATACATATTTTAACAATAAGTGATAAGTTGCATAATCTTCTTTTTTAAACTCTAAATATTCTAGTAATTGTTCTTCACTAAAATCTAAAAAATCTGCAACATCTCCTAACTGAATGTCTTTTTCTTCAATTGTTGTTAAAATTTCTTTTACCATATCTGTATATAAAGCATGCAATTCTACTTCATATTCTTCTGCCCCACTATTTAACATTTCTTGGCATTCTTTTAAAACTTCTGTTCCTTGTTTCCTTTGTTGTAAACTCATAATAAAATTTTTCATAACCTACCTCTTTTCTGCCATATCTTGCATATCTAAGTATGCTGCTTCGCTTCCAAGTAACATTGTATTTCTAGTTCCGTGTTGATTCCATCTTCGTTGCATTCCTTTTTCTTGTCTTTGGAATAAACAATGTCGCAATCTTAATTTGTCTTCTACCCAAGAAGAATATCCATTTTTTTCAGCCAAAAGTGCGATTACAATATATGTATTTTCTGCAAAAGGTTCAAAGAAAACATGCACACCTTGTTCACTCAATTCCATAATTCCTTGAACTGCACTTTGTTTTGCTTTCAAACGATAAGCTGGATCTCCAAATTGTTCTAATGTTTGAAGTAATCTCATTGCTATACCATATTGCGATTCATTTAACTGTTTTTTAAAATCTTTTTCAATCAATGAATCTCCATCTTCAGTCTCCAAAAGTAACAATTGTATTTCTTCGCCTTCTACGATTTTTTCTTTTTTCTCTTCTTCTTTATTTTCATTTTTCTCTAAATAATTTGACATTGTTTTTAACAATTGTTGCGCTCTTCCTAATTCTTCTTTCAAAACACGAACTGTTTTTAAATCACTATCCTGCTCTTTTTCTTTAATATCTGCAATTTGTTCCTTTAACTCTTCGATCAAAGAATTCATGATTTCACTAAAGTTTGGCATATGACAATTAGGTAATGCACTATGAATTGCAGGAATATCAGTTGGATCTATTTCTTCTAAAGCGTGTAAATAAAGTTCAATATAGCTCTCCTTTTCTTGGTCTTTAGAAACTTGATCAACATTATCACTAACTATTTCCACTTCTTCTGTTTTATCTTCTTGTGGTTCCTCATCATAATTTTCTTCTACTTCTTCCTCTGGTTCATCAAGCATAATTTCTTCTACAGGGGTATAGCTTGGCTCGTCCCTATAAAATTGTTCAACTTCATTATCTTCTTCTATATCATCTGGTTCAATCATAGATACAACTGGCATTTCTTCTTCTGAAGTGATTGTTTCTATAGTAACTTCTTCCTCTGGTTCTTCAAATGAAATTTCTTCTACTTCTTTTCTCTTTGGTGTTTTTTGTGTCATTTTTTGCTTTAACAAATCTTGAATTGCTACATTATTATTTTCCAGTGCTTCTATTAAAAGAAGTATTTTTTCATCCAATGTTCTATCTGTTCTATCTGCCAAATCCAACAGTAAGCTACAATCATCCATTGTAATATATCGATTTCTATTTGATTTTTCTAAAATTGTTCTGCAATCTTTTATTGCATTCTCTTTTACTTTTTTTCTCTTACGATAAACATCCAAATAATGATCAGATATATCTTTAATTAAGGTCTCTAAATTTGGCCTTTCTATTTCAATTTGTGGCTTTACAACTTCTCCGTATTTTAAAAAGCCATCATATACATATTTTATTCTAAATAATTCCTCTATTCTTACTTTTACTGACTCTGGGTAAACAAGTTCTAAAATTCTATGAACTTCTCCTCCATCTGCATAAAAGATTCGAAATGGATCATCATGCACCAACTCTAAAAACTTTTCAAATAATTTTTTATCCTTTTCATTCCATTTGGTCTCTGTTTGCTCTTGTGATAGCTTGTTTATCTGTTGCTGTAATATCTCTATTGTTTTATTTGCTGTCATCTACAATCACCTACCATATATACATTTTAGCATATTTTTTTAAATGAAACAATATATAAAGAATGTAAGAATTGAAAAAAAAGTTGATTTTAATTAGAAAATAAAAAAAGAAAAGGTTAAAAAACCTTCCTTTCTTAAAAACCAGAACAACCGCCACAATCAATATTGCATACTTGATTTTCTTCTGAACAAGTATATTGTGGTGTATAAGTGTGTTTATAGATATGCTTATTGATTACATGTGTATGGATTGGGCATACATGTGGAACTTCATGATAAAATTCTCTTTCAATACATTTATTAATAGCTGGTTCTACGATTTCACGATTACAACAATCCATACCATTTTGTGGCATCATCATATCTTGGCAACATCTTTTGTTAAACAACATATTTATTCCTCCTTACCTAGTTTATATTATGCACAAAAAAAAAGAGTGAATATGATATATTCCTACCCTTTTCCTATTTTCGGTAAAATAATTTACTCACTCCAAGTAATGTCTTCTCTACTTCAGTTATTCCATTAATAAACTGTCTCTTTTCTTCATTCAACTCTTTTTTCAAAATATCAGATAACGAAATATTTAAACTCAATGCTTTTATATAATCCAATTTCATTTCTTCTATTGTAATCTCTTTATTTGAAAGTCGCTCTTTGATCTGAGCCTTTAAAGAATACAAATATCGAAACAATTCTTGTTGTTTTGGATTCGTAAAGTTTGTTATCCCAATTAAACATATTGTAAGAAATAGTAATGGATTAAATAAGGTAAATAAAGTAATCATTCCATTACTTACTGCAAAAATGCTTGGAAGTAATGGATGTAAAAGATATGATAATAAATAGTAAACAACCCAAACTAATAGCAATCGAATCCAAGACATTCTATTGTGATTTAAAAATAAACCAATCATTATTCCAAAAATAATATAGGATGCACATAAAAGCAAATTTTCTATTTGAAAACTTGGAAACATCAGAATATAGTAAAGCAAAATTGTAATTATAATAAACCTAATATTTTTCCTTTTTTCTAACAAACCATATTCTTCCCTAATTCTATTTTTCAGTTTAGCAAAAGCTTCTGGTATCACTTTATTAAAACGCAAACTCATTTGAAATTTTCCTTTTAATTTTCTTATTGGAATTTCTTTTTTCTCTTTGCTATTTTCTAACAAAAATGGATTTAAAAATTTCACTATTTCTTCTTCAAATTCTTCTAAATCATAATTAGAAAGTTCGAACATATCTTCCTTATTCCATTTTAACATGTATCCATTATATTCATCTTTATAAATTTTATAAAAATCTTTTTCGACAAGTCCTAATAAAATAAACCAAAAAGTCCTATCTGTAAAGTGGCCATTTTCAAAATAATGTAATACGACAGGAGATATATGAGTAAATAAAACATCTTTAAAATCAGACATTTTTTTACTTTCTCTTCTTTTTTTCAATACAAGAATTATCATAAATATTAAGAAAAGATGAGCCAAAATAATTTGGATCATTTTAATTTCTTCACTTTCAAAAACAAGTTCTATCATTTTTACTCCTTAAAATGGCATTTTTAGTTTTCCACTTTTCATCTGTTTCATCATCAATTTCATTTGGTCAAACTGTTTTAATAAACGATTAACTTCTTCCACAGTTCTGCCACTACCTTTCGCAATTCTCTGTTTTCTGCTCGCTTTTAATATTTCAGGATTTCTTCTTTCCTTGGGTGTCATTGATAAAATGATTGCCTCTATATGCGCAATTTCTTTTGGGTCAATGTGAACATCTTTTGGAATTGCTTTTGACATTCCTGGAATCATTTTAATAATATTTTCAAGTGGACCTAGTTTTTTAATTTGCTTAAAAGTCGTTAAAAAATCTTCTAAATCAAATTTCCCACTTTCCATTTTTTTAGCAGTCTTCATAGCTTCATCTTGGTCTATTACAGATTCTGCCTTTTCTATCATAGACATTAAATCTCCCATGCCTAAAATACGAGTTGCCATACGGTCTGGATAAAATTCTTCTAGTCCATCCATTTTCTCACTTACACCAATAAATTTAATAGGAACATGTGTTAAATGTCTTACTGATAAGGCAGCTCCACCTCTTGTATCTCCATCTAGTTTTGTAAGAATTGCACCAGTTAAGTTAAGTTCACTATGAAATCCTTCTATTACATGAATTGCATCCTGTCCAGTCATACTATCAATTACAAGTAAAATTTCTTCTGGACGGATGTTGCTCTCAATATTTTTTAATTCTTGCATCAATGGTTCATCAATATGAAGTCTTCCTGCTGTATCGATTAAAACATAATCAAATCCATTTTGCTTTGCATATTCTATAGCATTCTTAGATATTTGGACAGGGTCACCTTTTCCTTCTGTATATACTTCGATAGAAAGTTCACGTCCCAATTGTTTTAATTGATCGATGGCTGCTGGACGATAAACATCACACGCTACCAATAATGGTTTTCTATGATATTTTTTACGTAACAATAAGCCCAATTTCCCAATTGTTGTTGTTTTTCCACTTCCTTGTAAACCAACTAACATTAAAGTGGCTGGATGTCCTTTTAGATTTAAATCTTCTTTATCTCCACCTAGTAAAGCAACAAGTTCATCTTTTACAATTTTGACAAACACTTCTCCTGGTTTTAAACTTTTTGCGACTTCTTCTCCAAGAGCCTTTTCTTTGACATTATGAATAAACTCTTTTACTACCTGATAGTTAACATCTGCTTCTAATAAAGCGAGTCTTATCTCTCTTGTAATTTCACTAATATTATCTTCTGTTATTTTTCCATAGCCTTTCATTTTATTAATGGCATTTTGTAATCTATCTCCTAAGTTTTCAAACATGTGTATCACCTATTTCAATTATATAATAAGAAAAAGAAAAAAGCTATCTTTTATTTTTAAAGAAAAAAGTCCAAACTTTTTTGGACCCTTTTTCTATATTAATATAAAGAATACTTCTTAAACGACTATCCATTTGGATTACTTACTTGCCATACATTTGAGACATTACAACTACTACTAGACGGCTCTGGAGAAGGCATTTGCATTTTTATAATCATTGGAACTTTAAACGCTTTTCCAAATGCAACACAAGTACCTGGTTGTAAACTCTTTTGCTTTTCAATAATATCTGCACTGATATTTGGAAGCATCTTTTTAATATAATCCAAATCTCTTGGATGAGTCATCTTAAATATGATAAAGTTACTACATTGTGAAATAACTGTTTCAGATATTTCCACAGGTCTTTGAGAAATTAAATTGAATATTAATCCATACTTTCTTCCTTCTTTGGCAACACGTTCAAAGATATTATAACCAAGTAAGAATTTATCTGTATCATTTTGTACATAACGATGTGATTCTTCTAAGAAAATATGGAATGGAATTGATGCTCTATTTTTTAATCGTTTGGTAAAGTCAAATAGCATTTTTGTATAGATTTTAGTCACAACTTTTGCAAAACTATCATCTACATCTTCTAAGTTAAAATTAATGATTTGAGCTTTTCTTCCATCTGCTGTGGAAACCAAACTTGCAATATAGTTTTCCACAGTAATATAATTTGGATAATTAAAATATCGTGCATTTTCTCCAATCGCTAATGAATGTAAGCGAACTTTTAAAGTAATTGCCTCTCCTGATGTCTTTTCATTTCTAAGCAACCCTTCTGAAATCAAGGTAAACTCCAACGCTTTTTCTAAATCATTCAAGGTATAAAAATGATCTCTTTTTACTTCTAAAGTTTCTAGATCATCTTTGATAAAGCTAGATACATAATCTGTCATTAAATTACTTTCAGGAAAATTGCCTGCTGTATCAATCACAAAACATTCTCTAAATTTACGAGTATATCCAACTCCTTGTACAGGGGCTTCTAAATTAAATTGTTCCGTTCTACAAGTCGCTAAAATAGCAAAAACATCATTTCGTTTACTTGCTGAAGTTTGATTTGTATAAAGAATTGTCATAATTGCTTTTGCTATCAAATGATTTTTATAACTATTAGCAACACTCTCATCACTAGAAAAAATAGCTACCATTTTAAGCATTCTTTCAATAATTGGGATTTGTGAATGAGTTTCTGCTCCTAGTAATAACGCCATATCATCAACATCTAATAACCAAAGTGGAATACGAAGTTGTAAGCTTGGGTCATTTGTATGATTGGTTGTATAAAATTTAAAATTATAATTTGGATTTAATGTCCCAATTGTTCCAAATGCATTATGGTATTCTCCATACGCATCAAAGATAAAAAAGTTTGATTTGTATGGTAAAAAGCTTGGATTATTGAATACATTTTGAAGGAGTCGTGCTACACCACACGATTTTCCGCTTCCTGTATTTCCAAATATTGCCATATGATTACTAAATAAATCATTGATATTTACATAAATTGGATATTCATCATACAAAGGACTTACTCCAAGTAACATACTTCCCTCTTTTGGCGCTCCAACAATTAGGCCTAGTTCTTCTTTGGTAATTACTCTAATCTTTGCTGACAAAGTTGGTTTTCTAATAACGCCTCCAACAAAATGGTTGTCTACAATTTCTCCTAAAAATCCAACTTTAATTAATTTTTCACTAATATCTTCTACTTCTCCTAAGATTTTCTTTTTTTCATCTTCAAATACAACATGCATATTCATAAGATTTGTTGCGACTGGTGTTCCTTCTGGTATTTCAATATGCGCAACATTATCACTAATATAAACGATTCTTCCAAACATTTTATCACCCTATATCCATTCCTCTATTTGTTCTTTTATATTTTTATCTAAATTTTCTATAATTTTTCTAAGATTACAAGCTTTTTCATACAGTTTTAATTTTTCTTCATATTCTAATAATTTTAAAGTTGTTTCTTTAATATTCTTATGAACAGCATTTCGGCTAACTTCATAATTTTCACTGATTTCAGCTAATGTTAAGTTATTGAAATAATATTCTTCAAAGTAAAGTTTTTGTTTTTCTGTGAGTAGTTCCCCATAATAATCATATAAACAATTTAAATATATTCCTTCTTCTAACATGTTTCATCCTCTACAAAATCTTTAAATAATCCATAAATATATTTTTCAATATCAAATACTTGTAAGTCGGCCTCACGTTCCCCAAGTCCTACAAATTTAACTGGAATTCCAACGCTTTCTTTAATAGCTAGTACAATTCCCCCTTTTGCAGTGCCATCTAATTTGGTTAAAACAATCCCTGTAATATTGGTTATTTCTTTGAAACTTTTTGCTTGACTAATTCCATTCTGTCCTGTTGTTGCATCTATCACGAGTAATGTTTCATGGGGAGCTCCTGGAATTAATTTTCCAATTACTTTATTAATTTTATCTAGCTCATTCATTAGATTTACTTTATTTTGTAATCTTCCTGCAGTATCAATCAAAACAACATCATAAGATTCGTTTTTCGCAATTTCTAATCCATCATACATAACACTGGCTGGGTCTTTATTTTCAGCACCAATCACTCTTGCGCCTGTACGATTTCCCCACTCTTCTATTTGTTCTACTGCTCCTGCTCTAAAAGTATCTCCTGCAATCAATAGTACTTTTTTTCCTTCCTTTACTAGTTTGTGTGCAATTTTTCCAATCGTTGTTGTTTTTCCTACTCCATTTACGCCTACAAACAAAACAACAGTTGGACCTGATTCACTATAATGAATTTTATTTACAATGACTTCATTATTTACATAAATAATAAACATTTCATCCACAATAATTTCTTTTAAATCTTCTGAATCTATGATATTTTCATGTTTCACACGCTTTTTTAATCTATCAATAAAAGTCATTACTGTTTCGACACCAATATCTGCCATAATTAATATTTCTTCTAATTCTTCAAAATATTCATTGCTTACTTTTTTATATTTTTTATTTAATAGAGTTAATTTTGATACAAAATCATTTCTTGTTTTTTCTAATCCTTTGTCATAAAGCTCAACTTGTGGCTTATTAGACGTCTTAAATACATTTTTAAATTTATCAAATAATCCCATTTTGAAACCTTCTTTCACTATTCTTATTTTACACGAAATAAAATGATATTACTAGACAAAATAAGAAAAAAAAGTTATAATGATAAAGTCTAATTTCAAACGAGGAAAAAGAAAGGAGAATTGAATTGAAAAGTTTTGACGAAAAGGATACCAAAGTGTTTGCTCTTGGTGGCCTTGGAGAAGTTGGAAAAAATATGTATTGTATTATGCATAATGAAGAACTTATTATTACGGATGCAGGAATTACATTTCCTGATGATTTAATGGGAGTTGATTACGTAATTCCTGATTTTACCTTTTTAAAGAAAAATGAGAAGAAAATAAAAGGGTTATTTATTACACATGGTCACGAAGACCATATTGGAGGTATTCCATTTTTATTACAGACAGTGAACATACCAGTAATTTATGCACCAAATCAAGCAGTCGGGTTAATTAAAAAGAAGCTAGAGGATAGAAACATACAGTATAAAAATATTGTTGTTTATACAGAAGCTACAAAAGTAAAATTTAAAACAATGGAGGTTGAGTTCTTTAGAACAACTCACTCTATCCCAGATTCTCATGGAATTTGTGTACATACTCCAAATGGAACAATTGTTACTACAGGAGATTTTAAATTTGATTTAACACCCATTGGACCAATGGCAAATTTATCTAAAATGGCTCAAATTGGAGATAAAGGCGTTACACTACTTTTAAGTGATAGTACAAATGCTTTAAATGAGGGAATGAGTGCAAGTGAATCAAAAGTAGATGCTGCTGTTTCTGATATTTTTAGTAGACATCATGGAAGAATTATCATTGCAACATTTGCTTCTAATATTTATCGTTTAAAACATATTGTAGATACTTGTAAACGAAATGGTAGAAAGATTGCGATTTTTGGTCGAAGTATGGAAAACAATATTGAAATTTCGATTCAAGGTGGATATATCAAAAATAAAGATATTTTCATTTCACCAGAAGAAGCCAATCATTTGCCTCCAAATAAGGTATGCTTACTTTGTACAGGAAGCCAAGGAGAGCCACTAGCTGCACTATCTAGAATTGCGAATGGAAGCCATAAACAAATTAAGTTACAACCTGATGATTTGGTAATTTTTTCAAGTAGTACGATTCCTGGAAATGCACTTAGTGTTTCTAGAACTATCAACAAATTATATTTAAAAGGTGTTGAAGTTTGTACCAATACATTATTAAATGATATTCATACCTCTGGACATGGTAGTGAGGAAGAATTAAAATTAATGTTACGTTTAATCAAACCAAAATACTTTATGCCGTTCCATGGAGAATATAGAATGCTTAAAAAGCACGCTGATATTGGAGTTGATTGTGGAATTCCTAGAGAAAATACTTTTGTTTTAGGAAATGGTGATGTACTTTCTATTTATAAAGGAAAAATTACCAAAGCTGGTACAATTCAAGCTGGGGATGTTTACGTTGATGGAAATCGTATTGGTGATGTCGGAAATGCAGTCTTAAAAGACCGTAAGATTATGGCCAATGATGGAATTGTTGTTGTGATTGCGAATATCGATACCAATCATCATCGCCTGTTAGGAAGACCTAATATTACAACAAGAGGATTTGTTTTGGTAAATGATAATTTAGAGCTTATGAAACGTTTAGAAGAAATTAGTAGAGATGCAATTATAACAAAATTAAAAAGACAAATTAATTATTCTGAAATTAAAACTGAAATTATGACAGCTCTTACCAATTACATTTTTGATGCAACAGGTAGAAAGCCAATCATTTTACCCGTAATAATGGATATAAAAAAAGAAGAGAAAGCAGTTGCTTAATCTTCTTTTTTTTAACAATACATTTTTATCAATCAACTAATTCTATAATACAGAAAAATTTTATTTTTCAGGTTTTATGATATTTTTTATAATATAAAGAACAGCTATTTGATATTGACAAACAGGAGGAAAACCATATATGATACTAATGGGTGGAATTTATGAAAATATGTGTATATGCAATTGCAAAAAATGAAGCAAAATTTGTTGAAAGATGGATGGAGTCTATGAAAGAGGCAGATGAAATTTATGTACTTGATACAGGCTCTACAGACAATACAGTGGAACTCCTAAAAAATTGTGGAGCTCATGTTCATATTAAAAAAATTGATCCTTGGAGATTTGATGTTGCTAGAAATGAATCACTCAAATTGGTTCCTCAAGATACAGATGTTTGCGTTTGTACTGATTTAGATGAAGTATTTGATAAAGGTTGGAGAAAGCACTTAGAAAAAGCATGGAAAAAGGACACTACCAGAGCAAAATATAACTACAATTGGAGTCTTGATGAAAATGACAATCCACTTGTAAATTTCTACGGAGAAAAAATTCACACTAGAAATGGATATAAATGGACTCATCCTGTTCATGAGATTTTAAGTTATGAATTTGAAAAAGAAAGCATTGTTATTATTGATAAAATCATATTAAACCATTATCCAGATAACACAAAATCTAGAAGTAATTATTTGCCACTTTTAGAACTTGCAGTCAAAGAAAGCCCAGAAGATGATCGAAATGTTCATTACTTGGGCCGAGAGTATATGTATTATAATAAATGGAATGAAGCAATTGATATTCTTATCAAACATTTAAATTTAAAAACGGCGACTTGGAAAGAAGAACGAGCAGCATCTATGAGATACATTGCCCGCTGTTATCGAGCACTAAAGCGTTATGAAGAAGCCAGAATGTGGTTAGACAAAGCTATGAAAGAAACACCTCATGTAAGAGAACCTTATGTAGAAAGAGCAATGCTAGAATACGATTTAGAAAATTGGAAAGAAATAGAGAAATATGGCTTAAAAGCATTAGAAATAACAGAACGCCAAATGTATTATATCAACGAACCTTTTAGTTGGGACCATACAATATATGACTTGCTATCTTTGAGTGCTTATTATCAAGGCTATTATCAAAAAGCTTTAGAATATATAAACCTTGCACTTGAAATATCGCCTAAACATGAAAGATTACTCAATAATAAAAAATTAATAGAGAATAAAATAAAAGAACTAGAAAAAACGGAATGATAAATAATATATAAAAGAGTGTGTAATATTTTTACGCACCTTTTTATATAAAATAATTATTCTTTTGATTCTAAATTTCTTGCTAATTTCATAATTTGTTTCCGTAATAAAAATTGCTCTAAAATAAGATAATTATTTTTCGATTTTTTTTGAAATAAATGTTCTAACTTACTTTTAAAATTCTCTGAATAAAATAAATAACTTTTTCCATCTTCTAAAGAAATAATATTTAAAATCCATTGTTCATACTTAAAAAATAAATCATAGACTTCATTTAAATGATTAAATATAACATCCTTATTTAAAACAATAAGTTGTCCAAATACTTTAGGTAAATAACTGCTTACTTCTTCTATTTTTATGTCATTTTCAATAAACTTTTTCAAATTATTTTCTACATGTTTATAACAAGAGCTAAAATATTCATATCTCCAATTATCATCAATATCTCCTATTTTTAATAATTTCTGATATGCTCTTTTATCTCTAGATGTTGTTATACTTGCTTTTAAATTCAAAGTATTATCTAAAATAGCTGCTATTAACAATTTACAAAGATTTTGATTTAATAATGAAATCTTATCATTTTCTATATAGCGTTCAAAAATCATAGTACAAATAGAACCAATAAATTCAATGCTGTTTTTCGTTTGGGAGTGATTTCTCCAATATTCTTCATATCCAGTGTGATGGTCGATTACTTCTACAACATTATTTAATTTTACAAAGTTATCAAAAAAGTCAGGATTTGAAACATCCAATATAATAAATTTATCATTATCATCTATTTCAATCTCATCAAGGCTAAAACCCAATTCCTTTATAATTGAAGATATACTTTCATTTTCTATAGCTGTACTTTTAGCATATACTTCATATCCTAAGCTTTTTAATAATTCCCGATAAGCTATCATTCCTGCGTAAGCATCAATATCGATATATTTTCTTCCTGATGTAATTATAATCTTTTCTTTCATTCTTCATTCTCCTCAACTTTTCTTCGTTAAACTTATTATAAAATAAAAAGAAATATAAAACAAGCAATTAGTAAAAGCAAATATTTTGAAAAACTTTTTCTTAAATATCTAGGATTTTTTATATTTAGCACGATATTATATTTTTAGAGGGCGAAGAAATACCTTTTATTTATCAAGTTTATATATTTTCTTTTTATTCATAACTCTTTTCTAAAAAATTCTTATTCAATTAAATTTTCCTTATACCCTTTATTCGCTCTCAAAAAAAGATACAAGTTCTTTCTTGTATCTTTTTTAATCTTTAAATTTTCTTGTAATCATAGATATTAATGTTATTAATAACATTGCTATTACAACAATACCAAACATCATTTTCCAATCAAAACTTTTTTTGATTTTTTCTTCTTCTACTTTTTCTGGCTGTTTATTTTCATTTGGTTTTTTATCTGTATCAACTTTGTTGTCATCCTCTTTTTTTTCTTCCTCATCTGTTTTTTCTTCAGATTCTTCTTCTGAATTTTTTTCTTCTGTTGGTTCTTTTTCAAATTCATCTTTGGAAGGCTTTTGATTTGGTTTTGATTGATTTGGTTTATCTGTAGATGGTTTTTCTTCTTCTGGAATTTCATTATTTACTTGATAAGTAAATTGATTATTTCCACCAATTTTTAAATCATTTTTTGCAATGGATGTATAATTAGCATCCACAATAGAAAGTGATGTTATCTCCACTGTATAAGTTGTAGTTTCTCCATTTACACTTTTAACTGTTAAATTTCCTACTTTTAAATTTCCATTTTTGTCTACTAAATTTCTTGTATTATTTCCTGTTGCTAAATAAATTTTGACAATATGATTTGTTTCATCATAAGTGTAACGTTTGGTAACTGTTGTTGCAAAAGATGTATTCCAATTAACTCCTGTTACTTTTACATTTGAAGAAACTTTTAGAGTCAAATCAATTGCTCCTACATATCCTTCTTCAAAATTTAAATTAATTTCTACATTTCCATTTTTATTAGAAACTGGCTCTAATACTGTTTCTGCTTTAATCCCAGATATTCCAGAAAGGAATAAAACAATACTGAAACCTATCCATAATAGCTTTTTCATATTAATTTGTTCCTTTCGTTGTATCTACAATTTCCATATCAGGTAAGCTATCATAACTTGGTAAATTTGTTACTGTTAAAGAGGTACTTGTTAAACGTTGTCCTTCTAAAGTAACTGCATCGTTCACACGATATAATCTTGCTCTGATATTTGTTCCTACCATTGTCTTATAAGTTTCCTCATCTACAACATAGAACCAAATTCCATCTGCTATTTCAGTTACATCATTTTGGTCTGTTAAGTTTGCAAATAAGAAGTTTTCTCCATCATAGATTTTATTTTCATCATCTGCATCTACAAGTAACATTGCATTAAAAGCTGGATTTCCTCTATAATTTCCTTTAAATACAACTGAACCTGCTGGGATTGGGTCTTTTCCTTCTTCATAAACAAATGGTTCTTTTAATTTTCCAATTGTATTATTTGATAAATCAACATTATCTCCTGGAGGAGCAATAACATCAATTTCAGCTCCACTAATTCCATTCTTATTTCCAACTGATTCTATTTTAACATAAGAAATATCATTATAAGTCCATAACTGATTTCCACCTGTTGTTCCCTCTTTATCAAAGTAAACAATCTCAGTATAATTGTTCTCTTCTGTTAAATGGAATGTTCCCGTTTTTGCTAATGTCCATGAAGAACCATCTTTACTCACATACACATTGTATTTAGAAATCGTATGTTCCATTAATAGACCATTTTCTAATGCAGCCTGATATTTGATACCAGATAAAGGCATTTTTGTATTTAAATGAATTAAAATATAAGCATTATCTGTATCTGGTTTTAGTTCAACTTTATTATTTGTATAAACTAATTTTGAAACTTTTTCAGTACCTTTAAAGTAAGTACTTGTATCATCATCAATCAAATGATTGATTGTCAATTTACTCATATCAATTGTTTCATCTTCATTGTCAACAATTTCACCTGCTGCTTTGGTATTTGAACTAATTGTAAAATTATCTTTTTTCACACTTCCATCATGCGCTATTTTTACTTCGTCCAAAACATAAGCTTCTGTTTTGTTTAATAAATAATCATAAGCAACTACCTTATAAGTAATGGCTCTATTATTCATAGCTCCAATCTGGTCTGTAAAGGTATTTTCTGTTACAAAAGCGATTGGTTCTCCATTACGAATAATTTCATAACCTAAGATGTTTCTATCATCTTTATTGACATTAAATGATAGTGTAAAACGTTTATTCTTATTATCTGCTTCTGTCATGGTTGCTTCTACTTTTGTATCACTTGACATAGGGCTTCCACCCTCTAAGCGATATCTTCTTGCTTCATCATTCAAATACCAAATATTTCTTGTCTCTTCTGGAAACTTTGAAGCATATTCTATTGCTGCTTCGCTTGGTGTTAGTCCCCATTTTTTAAAGAATGGAACTAAGTTTTTACCTGCTGCTTCACTTGCATACATTACAAGTAAATCATCAGAATTTCCTGACAACGCTTTTGTTCTTGTTAAGTGATTTATCCTAGCATAGATAGAATTTTTATCTTCAAATGTTTTTGTATCATCATATGCTAGATGTAATTGCCAATACATTCCTAAATTTACAAATACATTGCTTGGTTTTCCTAGTGTATTAGAAGTTACTTTTTCATAAATTTTTGGATAAATATTACTTGTTTCTAATCTTGATTTATTTTTATCATTTGCAGTTTGTGCAAGTAATGCATAAATATTATTGGTTACTTCAGCATAAGCCAATTTACCTTGATTAATTTGATGTCCGATTTCATGACTAATTCCCCATCCAAAATATCCATTAAAAGAATCTTGATAAGTTGTTCCATGTAATAATCCACTGATAGAACCATATCCAATTCCAACATGAAGACCTCCTGCATACATGAATGCTCCATCAAACATTCTCATGTAACGAATATTAATTCTAGATGCTGGTGCTTGGTCTTTTACATCATTATAAATTTCTTCATTGCTTGGAGTTTCTGATAAACCTTTATGACGATAGAACATAGATACCATTTCATCAAATGCACTTGTTGTTTCGTTCACGCGATTTACTTTTTCCTCCATTGTACTTAATCCAGATGCAATCGCATTTTTAACCGCTGTAGCAGGGAATGAAAGTAATCCCTTCTCTGTTACAATTTCTGTAGAATTTAATACACTTGTTCTTTCATTAAATGTAAGACCTTGTTCACTATAAAGTTGTGGCAATTTTGATGTATACGTTTCTAACTCTTCAATATAAGTTCTAATTGCATTTATCTTATCATTACCAGATAATCCGTGTACATCTAAAACTGGAATTTTAGTTCCACCACTCACACGAATTTTAATTTCTGAACCTACTGCACTACTTGGATATCTTACATAAACAGAACCACCACGTTCTTCATTCATACTTCCAATCTTTGGAACTTCAATAATATTTTGCCCTACTTTTAAATTGGCTACTGTCTGTGTCCATACATTGGCTTCTGCATAATATTGTGTAAATACAATTTGTGGCATAACTTTATTTTTTGTACCTACATAAACAGTAATTGTTTCACCAGCACGAGCTGCAATACCAAGAGGTTGATAGTCACTAATGCTCATTGCAAATCCCAAATGACCATTTCGATTGTTACTGATTGTCTGGTCTACTGTCATAACTTCTCTAATCGCTTTATCATTCAATATTTTTCTTGCATAATCCAACTCTTTTAAAAGAGCTTCACGATTTGGATGGTATTCCCCACTTGCTTCTTCTTTTGTGTTAACTCGTGTCTCTAAAGCTTTTATAGTTTCTTCTGTTACTCCATCTTGTAATTCTAAGTGTAAATCGTCTTTATAAATTGCTTCAATATCATCTTCTAAAGGATTATACTGATAAAATTTAATTTCTCTTAAAGCGTTATTTCCATTTGCTGTATAGTTTGCCAAACAAAGTCTAATTTTACTAGTATTTACTTTATTTTGTAATAATACTTTATAGTATTTTTGTCCATTTGGACTAGTTGCACTTGCAATACTAGCATTCACACTTTTTTCTTTTCCATTTTCATCATAGTACACTCTTACATAAAATAAAGAAGCACTATCATCTTTTGGAACTAAAAACATTTGTGAAATTTCGAAATTTTGTTCAAATTCTACAACAATACCTACATTTGCATTCACATTATATCCACCAGTATCCCAAGTATCTGCTTGCCAATAACTCTCATAGTCATTGTCTACTAATGAATAGATGTTTTCTGCTGGATAATTCTTTCCTATTTTTAATGTTACAGATTTAATATAATCTGTTTTTTCAGTCCCATTTGGTCTATTGATTAATCCATAATTATAAGTATCTGGCATTACATAATCTTTTGTCGTGCCAACTGCAATATTTGATTTAGGACCTTCTCCTAATTCATTTGTTCCACTTACAGCAATTTCATATTCTGTACTTGGTTTTAAATTTCTAAGTTGATAACTAGTTGTTGTAATTCCTGTAATTTTTGTAAATTCTGTTTCTCCTTTCATACGGTAATAAATATTGTATGTTAATGTATCATCCATTTTTTTATAGCCAATATTAAACCCAGCATAAACAGGATTTAAAGTTACCATATCTACCATTGGAGGCTTTCTAGTTGGCTTTGGTATTACTTTAACAGAATCTGTACATCCGCTTTTCCATTCTCCATTCACAGATTGTACACATACAAGATACTCACTATAATTTTTAAGTCCTCCTACTGTAAATTCATCATATGTAGTTTGATAAACTGTATTTTTTACAATTTGGTCTTTATTCATTTCCTTTACTATAATTTCATATCCAGTTACATTTGGAGCATGATTATAAGAAATCTTAAAGGATTCACTTAATTCTTCTATTTGGACGTTTGTTGGCCTATCTACACTTGGAACTGGAACTTCTGTATAAACGTTGTTTAAAAATTCCACTTTCCCAATTTCTGCTAAATTATCTGTAGAAGATTCTTTAATTTTAATGGTTACTTTTTTAATCGCAATTTGACCTTTTAAGTCAATCACAATCGTATTTGGACTCGCTTTATCTGTAAAAGTATGAATATCATTTAATACTTCAAAGTTTTTTTCAAAGATATGTTCTTTTCCTTCTTCATCTGTTACTATGATTTCTAGTTTCTCTGGTACATTTGTTTCTCCAACTTCTAAACGAAGTTCACTAGTATCCACTTTGTCTTTTAAATTGAGCGTTAAAACGGCTGGATTTGTTTCTGTAATTTT
The DNA here is from genome assembly GCA_947426265.1 of uncultured Mycoplasmatota bacterium. Classification (GTDB taxonomy): domain Bacteria; phylum Bacillota_I; class Bacilli_A; order RF39; family UBA660; genus MGBC102946. Next base: position 19,682 of record CANEDJ010000008.1, read on the forward strand.
TCCACTATCACTAGCTGTTACAGTTACACTTCCATCATCTGTCAATAAATCAGATAAGGTTCCACTTCCTCCTACCATTTCTATTTTAGTTTCATCTAAAATAGCAGTTGTATCTACTATTGTTGCATTCTTTTTTGTGCCACTAATAATGGCAGTAATATAATTTAAGTCTGCAATATCAACATTGCCATCACGATTTAAATCGTAAATAAAAGAAGATTCTCCAAAATGAGCAATTAAATGGTCAATGTCAGCATCGTTAATTGCACCATCACCATTGACATCTCCTACTTCAAACATTCCCTTTTCGTTTGATAAACTAATTCTTTTAGAATAGTCATCTAAAGTAACATTAGTTTGGTAAGATTTATAACCATTTCCAAATAATTCTAAGGAATATGTTCCTCTTTTTAATCCATAAACTGTAATTCCATAATACATAACTGGATTTTCACTATCTATTCCAGTTAAAATATTTCCTTCTTTATCTAATTTTCGAATTGAAACAGTTACAGATTCACTTCCTAAAGTGTACTGTTTATTGATAATATTAGTAATTCCATTTAAATCAACTTGCATACTTGCGCCACTTTCATCTTTTAAATAGAATCCAATATTTGAATTTTCTACGTTTTCTATAGGTAGCGGAAATTTAAGATCAATTTCTAAATTTCCTTTTGCATCTACTTTTTCATTATGAACTGCAACTTCATTTTCTACTGTTTTCACTTCATTTTCAAAAGTTTCTAAAAATGCGAAACATGAAGGTGCTAAAGAATGCATCGCCATACAAAAACATAAAATATAACTTATCAATCTTTTTTTCATTTCATCTACTCCTTTACTATCCTTAAAATATTGTACCATAACTTATATTTAAAGTTCAATCCTAGAAATATAAAATTCGACAAATTATCAAAAATACAATTTATTATATGCACTGAAGTTTTAAAAAAGACAATTCAAATTCCTACCAAAAAATAAAGCTAATTAAAAATTAACTTTATTTCTATTGTAATATTTATTCTATATATAAACTTGAAACATTATATGATATAATGTACACTCATTTTATTTCACTTTTCCTTTTTGATAATATTCTAAATCATATTCCAATGAAGCGGTTATTCTAATTGGCTGCTTTGAATTTGAATAATAATTATTTGCTTTTGTTACACACGTTTTTTTTGTACATTCTATATCAACATATCTTTTTTCCCCGGGATAATTATTGTCATAAACACCAATATAGTAATGATTAAAATCTTTATTATCTTGTACCAAACTAATTGCATTGATCGCATGGAATCCTCCATTAAAATTAGAGAATATGACAGGGGCATCTCCATCTTCCAACCTCTTCTTTAAAAGTTCTATAAATCCTGCTGAATCAATTTTATCTGATGATTCTGTTCCTATTATATTTCTCATCCATAAGGTAAAATCTGACGAAGAAGCATAATGTGTTGTGATATCTTGCCTTATAAACGCTGCATAAATAGCATTCAATATTTGAATATCATCATTTTTTATTGTTTTGCTTCCTTGCATTTTATCTTCATCTAAATAAATATTTTCTGCACTTTTATAATTGATTCCATATTTTTCTAATTGTTGCTTTTTGCTTAAACTTGATTTTGTTTCTTCAATATTATACAAATTAGAATTTATAATTTTTGTTCGATAAGGTTCATTGATTGCATATACTTTTCCATTTAAAGTTCGAAAATCTGATGGGGTTTCTTCATCAAAAGCTTCAAAACCAAATGTATATTTTAATTCATTTGTTTTTAATTTATAATCATATAAATTTGCATAATTTTTAAAATATGTGTTTGATAGATCATATGCATAGGATTTACTTTTTCCTGTATCAATAGAATTTACTTTTAAGGGAAGCGCTTGTTTATAATATAGTTGAGCAAATGTAGCCATTCCATAACAATGCCCACCTTTTGATAAATTTGTGCCATAGTTTTCAAACGAGAATCCATCTCTTGTAACTAGAAAACCACTATCAGCTATTTTCATTCCATCTACTTTTCCATCATTATCTACATCAATAAAATTATAGTTAATGTCAGAACCTATAATAGAATAAATTTCATCTAATGCATTAGAATCATTCGCACTATAATAATGACACCCAGTCTGTGTTGCAATTTCGCTCAAGTCAGCAGTATCAATACTTGTACCAAGACCAATCACACAAACCTTTATATTTTTATTTTTAGCATTCATAATAATCGAATTTCTATTTCGCGATAAACTGCCCTCAGTATTTTTTCCATCTGTAAGTAAAATAATATAATTTTTATCTTCTGCCACATTAAATTCTTTAATACTACTATTCAAAGCTTCTACTATATTTGTACCTATTGCATTACTATTCCAATTATTTTTCATAGAAGAAACTGATTTTTTAGCAGTAAGTGCGGAATCAGTAAATTTATTTAATCTTACATAATTGCCAGAAAATTCAGCAACTCCAAACTTATAATTTCCTGTAAACATATCTATCATTTTTGAAGTAAGTGTTAAACGTTTAAAGAATATATCATTTCCTATTGCTCCCACACTTTCTTTATATCCAGCTTGAATCATCTGTGCTTCACTATACATCGATACTGAATTATCAATCACAAACATGACATTGGTTTTTGTATTTGTTAAAACTACATTACGGTCTGCCACAACATATTTTGAAAAATGACTAAGCGTTGCTATTAATAAATGATTTTCTTTATCTATAATAGTTGAAATATTCTCTAACTCTTTTGTTTCTTCATTAAAATAATAAAGTGATAAATCTTCTTCCTTTAAATTTTTTCTTTTTAATTCTTCCATATGATATGGTATTTTTACAACTGCTTGTCCTATCGTTCCTTTTGTATAAAAATTATAGACAGTATCCAATACTCCATTCATATTTGCAAAAGTTTGATTATCAAAAGTACTAACAGTTGTACTCGCAACATTTCCTGTTCCTGTTATTTCAATTATAATTCCTGTCTTTTCACTTTTTGTAATATAAGTATTTCTTCTATCGCCATCTTTCACTCCATCCCCTTTGGAATCTGATTTTAATGGATCCAATCCTAACTCAATCTCATCATAATCCGATAATCCATCATCATCAGTATCTATTTTATTAGGGTCTGTCTTACTAATCAATATTTCATAATAATCATCCAAACCGTCCATATCACTATCTGAAAGTAATGGATTTGTTCCATATTCTTTTTCTTGCTTATTAGTAAGTCCATCCAAATCTAAATCTTCTTCTGATTCTAAATCAATCTCATAGTCTAAAGCTAATTCTTGTTCTCTCACATTATTTGGTAAAATCTGATATTCTTTATTTATTTTTTTTGATTTATAAGAAACTATAATTTGGCATTTTCCAGTTGTTCCTTTCAAATCCCATAACAATTCTAAGCCATTTATAGTTACAGTTCCACACGTACTTTGAGATTTTATTTTTTCAGCTTCTTTTTCATCTAATACTACACCTAGTTTAACAGTCGTTTGAGTAACATATTCCAATTTAAAATCCTTATAATTTTTATCCCAATCAAATAATATAATATCTTTTATACGATGCCACGTAAATATTCCCATCAAAAATAGGAATATTGTACTAAAAAATATTAGCTCTATTTTTCTATATTTCCAAATATAATGTTTTATTTTAGAAACAAAAGGTAATACTATAATTCTTCCCTTTTGCATTACTTGGTCAGTTGTTGAAACTGAATTTTCGATCAAATTAAATCCACATTTTGGACAAAATTCTTCATTACCACCCAATTGATTTCCACATTTTAGACAATTCATAAATACTCCTTTCAAAAAAGGATAAAAGACAATGTCTAGTATCCTTTATTTATATTTTCCTATCCTAAAAAAGAAAGAACTCCTCCCAATTCACTTTCTAAAAGTTTTAAACATGTATAATACCCTCCAAAAATAATAATTGAAGTACAAACAGCATGAAAATATATTTTGTGGTCTTGATTTTCAAATGATATATTATCATTCATAAGTGTCATAAATATTGTGATTGCATAAATAAAGCCAATTATTATAAGAATAATTTCTAAAATATTCCATACTTTACCTAAAATAGGTGCTAGAAACATGCTAAATATCAAAAATGGTATAAAAGAGCTTGCTGTTATTGATAATATTGTTTGAAATTTTGAAGATCTTTTTATTACTAAAATTGCCAAATAATAAATTGCTGCTATTGCTATAATAATACCAATATAAATGAGTAAATTTTTTCCAATCAATGATAAATAATCCAAATCCTTTAATCCCCTAAAATCTATTTTGGTTTCCATTTTCCAAGTAGAATAATTCATTTTTTTTATAAATATCACTGAAATAAATGTCTTAATTAAATTTACAAACATCATAAGAATACCTACAATACCAGCTAAAAGAAAGGCAGTTTTTGTATCACTTAATTTCGATTGTTCTTCCCTAAAACATGTCCAAGGTTTCATTAAAAGTGCTATCATATAAGCAATTATATGGAATGGTTTTGATACTGATTGTAAATCAGTCATAGCTGATTGATTATAAGTTTGCGTGTACACCTCTGATGATACTACATTTTGTTGCATTGCTAATGGTGTTCCACATTTTAAACAAAAACTAGAATTTATATTATTTAATGTTCCACATTTTGGGCAATTCATAATTATTCTCCTCCTTTATTTATATTGCTTTTTATAAAATTTGCAATAATATTTTGGCTTGCTATTGTATCTAGAATTTGATTAGAAATCGATTCTCCATGAACTTTCAAATTGTTAGCTCCCAACATCTTAGGGTTTGTAAGACCAGTTCTTTTAGCAATCAAACTATCTATTTTTCTTATTTCTCCCATATGTTTTCTCGTTTCTGTTTCATGTCTATGTCTTGCATCTTTATTTCTATACTTTGAATACATAAGGAAAAAATAGATAAATCCAATTAATAAAAATAGCCAGCTATAATCAAAATCTACAATTAGCATAGCAATCATCCCAAATATTTCAACAAGGACAGAAAGAAATAACAGCTTAGGCATATGTATTGGAACACTCCCCATTATTTCTTTGGTTCTTGCATTTACTGCTACATAATGAAAAACTTTTTTATCACCAGTTACTTGTTGATAACTATAAAGCCATACTGGTAAATAAGCAGCTTTCCATTGTTCTCCTTTTACAGTTACTTTTTCATTGGTCCAAGCTACTCCACGGTCATATTCCTTTAAAGTCTCATTTGCTGAAAATCTAGCAATATCTTTTGTTTGAATCCCTACAAGATCTCGAAGTTCGTCGATATTTGTATCTCTTCTTTCAGAAGTATAACCTTTTAAATAATTAGCATCCCATTTTACACAGTTTTCTATATCAAAGGGCATGATTGCATTAATTACATTATTTGTATTTCCTTGTGTATTTCTTCTTTCTGAATTGGATTCTACTGTAATTCCTTCTATCATCAAATCAAATTCTCTTTCAATAGCATATAAGTCTGCATCATAATAAATTTTTCGATTTTCTCCGCTTCCTCTACTGTAAGTTCGCGCTAAATGTTCTCCCTCTCCTCTTAGAAAAACATGGGAATTTATATCTACTAATAAGTAAGGAAAATAAACTCCCATAATATTATCTGTTTTAAATTCTTCTTTAAATTTCGGATGGGCAAAAAACTTTCTTTTTCCAACAAATTTTTCAATTTCTTTTTGCGCCATTTCTTTATTCATTCTAAATGGCAATACAACATCTGGAATACTACCATTTGGAATTTGTTCATTGATAGTTAAAGTATTTCTACACCAATGACATCTTGCTCCAACTGCTTCTGCGGTATCAATAACTACCTCAGCTCCACAACTATTGCATTTAAATGTTTTGATATTATTAGTATCTGCAATAATATCTTTTGCTCCTGTTCCAATTATCTGTCCTTTTAATTCATTTAGATTTGTTTCTAATCCTTTTACTTTTTGAAATTCAAATTCATGTCTACAAAAATGACATCTTAAATGACCATTATTTGCATTTAAAGAAATATCTGTAGAACCACATTTTGGACATTTTGTTTGTCCGTCTACATTTCCTTCATCTGTTTTTACAATTGTTATATTTTCTTCCATGTTATAACCCCAATAATTTTGCTTTTGCTGTATCAAAGTCAGCTTGTGTAATAACTCCACCATCTAATAGTTTTTTAAGTTCTGTCAGTTTTGCATATGGATCTTCTGAACTCTCTGTTACTGGTTGTTGCAAATTTCCCATTGCTCCACCGACTGCATTCATGCCCATTCCCATAAATGCCATAGAACTTGCTCCACCGTTTGGGTTTTCACCTGCTGCTTGCATTCCTCTCGCTACAGATTGCTGCATAAAAGAATTCCCTCTTGCTCCAGATAAAGCATCTGCTTTTTTCACATCACTTAATAATGTTTTTGTATCTTCATCGTATTCCATCGCTAGAATTGCTACCTTTACAATTTCTAACCCTCTATCTGTTTTCCACTGATATCCTTCTTCTACTGCTGTTGTTAAAGATTTCGCAAATCCAATTTGGTCTCCTTGTATTTTAGAAATTCGATTTCCCTTACTTGGATCATTGGTATAATTTGAAAATGCTGCAGATAGACTACTAACTACTTCATTAAACAATTGTGCACCTGCATCATTATCCATATCTGCAAAATCAAATATTGGTGCATTTGGTATCAAATACTTTGTTGGAACAAAATTTTTAACAAACAAAATCGGGTCTGTTATTTTTAATGTATAAGTACCTCTCGTAATAGCCCCTACTTGAGCATTTAAATATGCATCATCCCAATAAATTTCTGACTGCGTTCCAAAACGATTATTTGGTATTTCTTTTAGATTGATATAAAATGCTGTTTGTTGTGCTCCAGGTTGTCCTCCAAATTTAAATCTTTCCCAAGACTGTCCAATAGTAGACGCTAAAATCCCACCTCCTGAAAAAATAGATTTAGAACTTGGGTCGTCAGAAGAATAAATAAATCCTCCTGGTTCTGCAATAAGACCTGTAATTGCACCATCTTGTAAAGTAATAAGCGCTGTTCCTTCAGGTACTACAATTTTACTTCCATTTGTAATAATATTTTCTGAACCTTTATAGTTTTCGCCACGTCCTGCATTTGTTCCTTGTGGTACCGCCTCAAAAATAGCTGCTGTTGCAGGTACTCCAGCTTTTGGAACATAAAAATCTTTCCATTGGTCTGCAAAAGTTCCTCCTAAGGCTCCAGAAAAAGCTTTAATAAATCCCATATTTTTACCTCTTTCTCTACTTTATAGAACGATATTATATAAATTCTATGAATTTTTGTCATAGAAAATTTCCAAATTTTCCAGTCCTCCTTTTTTACAATTCTAAAACAACACTTCCATATGACTTCCTATATATATCACTTCTATTCTTTTTCATTATAGCATGTTTTTTACAAAAGTTGCACTATTTTTGTTATTTATTGGCTTTTTATGTATAAATAGTGTGAGAAAATTGCACCATTTTTGTTAGATAATAATTATAGAGTTGATAAAATTGAGCAAAATATGAAACGAGGTGTATCATGGAATTTAAAAAAGATGATGAAAATTATATTTATGAAGTAATTAGTAAAAATGTAAAAAAATATAGAAAATTAAAAGGTTGGACGCAAGAAAAATTAGCTGATGAAATTAATTATTCTCTTTCATTTATTAGCGGAATTGAATCCGCATATCATCAAACTTTTTCTTTAGGTGCAATTTGGAGAATTTCAAGAGCTTTGGATGTTGAATTTAGCAAATTATGCGAAGATAATTCTATAAATAACAAATCTAAATTCATTTTGTACCATTGTGAGAAATGTGGTGAGGAAACAAAGTTTCCATTAGAAATGATAAATTTACTAAAAAACTTATATGAAATAACAGGAAGCAAATCACTTCCAACTTTCAATTGTTCAAAAGAAGATTGTAGTGGAAAACAAATTCCTACAAATCCAATGGATTTCTAAAAAAGCTCATAACTATATGTTATGAACTTTTTTTAATAATTCTAATTCGTGCTCTTCTTTTTCTAAATCTTGTTTTTCCTTTTCCACAATATTAGCTGGTGCTTTAGAAACATATCCTGGATTTGACAATAATTTTTTTCTTCTTTCTGTAGAAGCCTCTAATCGCTCTATTTCTTTTAATGCTTTTTCTTTTTCTTCTATTTCATTGGCACTTCCATCATAATATAAATATGCTGTATGTCCCATATAAGCAACTGCGATTTCTTTTAGATTAGAAAAATCTTGTGTTTCCTTTTTTATAAAATGGTATTCTTCTATCTTTAGTAATCGTTTTAAAATATTTTCTACAATGAGTAAATTATCTTCCTGATATACAAAATAGAAATCATTTGGTATTTTATTTTCTAATTTGATTCTTCTAATCTTTGTAATTAACTCAATTAATTCTTCTATAATTTCTGTCTCGTTAAAAGAATACTCTTTTTCTATAATAGGATAAGAAGCAAGCATAATAGTATCTTCATGTACAGGTAACATTTTATAAATTTCTTCTGTTACATATGGCATAAATGGATGTAACATCTTTAAAATCCCTGTTAAAATTTTTAATAATACTTTTTTAGCTGTTTCATTCATATCAATTTTAGATAATTCAATATACCAATCACAGAAATCATTCCATACAAAATTATAAATTTCTGTTCCTACTACATGGAATTCATATATTTCCATGTGATGTCTTACTTTTTCTATCAAATGTTCATATTTGTTTAAAATCCATTTATCCGAAATTGACAAAGAAGAAATTACAAAATTTGTATCCTTTATTTCCTCTATATTCATAAGTACAAATCTAGAGGCATTCCAAAGTTTATTAATAAAATTCCAAGTAGATGCCACTTTTTCTTCATCATATCTCAAGTCCATTCCTGGAGCTGATGAAGTAGTTAAGAAAAATCTTAAAGAATCTGCTCCATATTTTTCAATAACATCCATAGGGTCCACACCATTTCCTAAAGATTTACTCATTTTGCGTCCCATTTTATCACGAACTAATCCATGAATCAAAACATCTTTAAATGGTCTTTTATCTGTAAATTCTAATCCTTGAAATACCATACGACATACCCAGAAAAAGATAATATCATATCCAGTTACAAGTACATTATTTGGATAATAACGTTCCATCATATCTGTACTTTTTGGCCAGCCTAATGTACTAAATGGCCATAGTGCACTTGAAAACCAGGTATCCAAGACATCAGGGTCCTGTATCCATCCATCTTCTTTCGGAGCTTCCATTCCTACATAAACTTCTTCTCCCTTATACCAAGCAGGAATTCTATGTCCCCACCATAGCTGTCTAGAAATACACCAGTCATGACAGTCTTCCATCCAATGTGTTAATATTTTTTCAAAACGTTCTGGAACAAAATTTACTTTTCCTTCTGTATTTTGATTTTCTAACACTTGTTTGGCTAAAACATCCATTTTTACAAACCATTGTTTTGACAAATAAGGTTCTACAATTGCATCTGTCCTTTCACTATGTGGAGTACTATGTGTCATTTCTTCTATTTTAATTAGTAGATCTTCTTTTTCTAAATCTTCTAATAATGCTTTTCTACAAAGAAATCTATCCATACCAACATACTTTCCAGCATTTGCATTCATTGTTGCATCAGGGTTTATAACAACAATTCTTTCTAAATTATGTCTATTTCCAACCTCAAAATCATTCAGGTCATGAGCTGGAGTTATTTTTACGACACCTGTTCCAAATTCTGGATCCGCATGATCATCTCCAATAATTGGAATCAGTTTATTCACAATTGGCAAAATAACTTTTTTTCCTATTAAATCTTTATATCGCTCATCTTTGGGATTTACAGCAACCGCAGTATCTCCAAACAATGTTTCTGGTCTTGTTGTAGCAACTTCTAAATAGCGACTTTTGTCTTCCAAATAATATTTCAAATGATAGAAAGCTCCTGGGTCATCTTTATAAATGACTTCTTCATTCGAAAGAGCTGTCATTGCTTCTGGGTCCCAGTTAATAATTCGTTCTCCTCTATAAATATATCCCTTTTCATATAAAGTTACAAAAACATGTTTTACTGCTTCTGACAAGCCTTCATCTAAAGTAAAACGTTCTTTTGTATAATCCAAGCTAAGTCCTAATTTTGCCCATTGTCTATGGATATTATCAGCGTACTCTTCTTTCCATGCCCAAGCATGTTTTAACCATTCTTCTCTATCCATTTCTCTAGGTTTCATGCCCATTTCTTTTAATTTTTTATCTACTTTGGCTTGAGTTGCGATTCCTGCATGGTCCATTCCAGGAAGCCATAAAGCATCATACCCATCCATTCTTTTATAACGGATCATAATATCTTGTAACGTGGTATCCCAAGCATGTCCTAAGTGTAAAACACCTGTTACATTTGGTGGAGGTATTACAATACAAAATGGTTTCTTTTCTAAATCACCACTTGTAAAATATCCTTCTTTTTTCCAAGTTTCATATTTATTTTCTTCCACTTTTTTGTGGTCATATTTTTTTTCTAACATATTGTCCTCTTTTCTATATATTTTTTTAATTCCTCAAAATAAGGTTGAAATAACGGATTATTAAGTTTCCTTTCAAATGTTTCTAAATAATGATGCTCTACAAGAAATCTTAAACTTTCATCATAGTTAAAGTCAAAATGAAAGCATAAAGTACGCATAACAAAATCATTTGAATTTTTAATATCTTTTGTATATACAATTCCATGATTCCAAAAAGCATTTTCTATTTCTTTGGAAACAGGTTCTTCTGAAAAAGGGTATGAAATCATATTTAGAAAGGCACTGATATAAAGAATATCTAATTTATCCGCATCTCTTATAATTTTTGCTTGTAATAATTCTTGTTCTGTTAATCCCTCTTCTATTTTTGGTTTATTGTGATTACGGATTGCTTTTTCAATTATTTTATAATATTTTGAATCAATTTTGAAATTCTCTATTAAACCATCTTCAAATAAAAGTTTACATCCATAGTCTCCATGATCAATTGATTTTAAATCAACAAAAGTTTTATAGTTAGTCCATTGTTCAAACCTTCCAATATCATGTAATAATCCGATTATTTCGGCTAAATAAACATTTTCTTTTGACAACTGCAAATTTTTGGCTAACATAATTGCTTTTTCCATGACTCGATAAGAATGTTCCCATTTTCCTTTAATCTTAGGGTCATCAATGTCATATTTTTTTACATAATTTTCAAATGCTTCTTTCATTTTATTCTTCCTTTCAAAAAAAATCACATCCTATATAAGGACGTGATTTGACGTGGTACCACCTTAATTCATATAGAAAACTCTATATCTTTATTCTTTAACGCAGATATACGAATATTACTATTAACTCCAAAGCTACCTTCTATTATTTCTTTTATCTATTTTCACCAGCCATAGATTCTCTACAAAAAGAACATAATATACTCCTCTTTTTCAACGTTTTCTAATATTATAACGAATTTATTTTTAATTGCCAATACTTTTTTAATAATTTGGAACAATTCCTACTCCATCAAAGTAATGAATGTTTGCATCACACCACTGCTTAGTTGGTTCATTTCCTGCTCCATAAATTTCTGTCAAATCAATAATAAATACATCATCTACATAAGCTGTTTCTGTCGCATTTACTAAGAAATTCCTAATTTTCCATGATCCACTATTTGGAGTTTGTAACCCTTGAATAGAAGATAACTTCATCCATTCCACAGTTCGATTTGATTTACGTGCAAATACCATTGTTCCATTTTCTGTATCGCTTTGATATATTTCAAAGCGATCATCAGCAGTTGAGAATGTTGATGTTGATAAAAATTCTACACTTCCATAATAAACATGTGAAGGAGTTGGAGCTGCTACATTTTGAGAACTCATAGAAATTCCACCTACTTGATATTGTAAAGATGAGTTTCCTGATTTTGATAGATTTGAAACAATATTAGCATTTGATAAAGACCAATCTGTAGTTTTTTCAAAACCACTATTTTTTACTAAATTAGTTGCTACTTTTCCATTATCAATAATAAGAGCTGTTATCTTGACATATCCATTTCCTTCATTCCCAACCATTGTTTCAGAACCATCAAAAGTTGGCATAGCTTCTTTCCCGCTTTTCATAATATTATTTTCAAATGTATAACCAGAATAATGTTTTGCCTGACCAGTATGTGTAAGATTATCTATAGTTGCATTTTCAGAAATCGCATTACAACCAGACATTCCAGAGATAAAGGATGATCCTCCCCCTGCTCCTCCATGAGCAGCTGAAGCTCCACTATAATAGCCTCCTCCGCCTCCAGATTGTATTTCAGATGCATTTAGCCCACCAAAAGTTCCATTGGCAGATTGCTTTTGAACATCCCCGTTTAACAAATGTTTTTCTAATGCTCCACCCTTAGTTTGAGTTGCACCTAATCCAATTTGATAACCATTTGGATAGTCATTTCTAAAGTAGCTTCCCTCTACCAGTGCTTGATAACCATTCAATCCATTTAGAGTTCCACCTTCTCCACCATTTCCTTCTCCATATCCTTCATTTCTGAAATTGGCTCCTCCGCCTCCTGCTGCTACTATAATTCTCGATTTTAATCCATTAAAATCATTCCAACTTCCATTTGTAAGACGAATATCTGTTGCTCCTCCTCCGCCTACTCCATAGGCATTCTGCCCTGCAGAAATCGAGGCACCACCATTATATCCACCAATAGTTGTTCCAGATGAAGCAGTTAAAGATGTGTTTTCTTCTGGAGTTCCACCTACATAAATATACAAATTAGTTCCCATACCTAAAATAATATTTCCTCTAGCATAAGCTCCTTTTCCTCCTGTATAAGTTAAATTATTTGCTCGAACTGATCCATCTTGCTTATAAGCTTTTCCTGATATACTTCCACCTTGTGCTCCCCACAATTCTGTTCGATATACTCCATTGGTTGGAGCTATAAATTGTTGTTCCTTCCCAGTATAAGCATATTCATAAGTAATTGGATCAATCACTTCAATTGTTCTTTCTTCTTCAATTATATTTCCTTGATAATTGGCTCTATAAGTTATAACATATTTACCATTTTTAGTTGCATCAAAGCTTGGCACTGAAGTAGTTGTAATTTCTGTTTGAATTACATTTCCATTTTGATCCAATAGTTTTACATCATCCAATAAGTCAAATGTAAAATCGCTTACTTTTGAAGTATTTGCCAATAATATATCTTTATGTGCAAACGAAAAACTATACGCCCTATTTTGTGTTAAGTCCGTAACAATTTCATTTTTCACTTTATCTAATATCACTTTTCTATTTCCAAGTATCGCAAGTACACCTACAATGAGCATTAAAAAAAGCAACAAAATAGAATATAGCATACTGGAAATTGCAAACCCTTTATTATTTAATTTCATATTAGTACCTCTTATTCTTTATATAATTACTTTTATTATAACAATAGATGAAAAAAAAAACAACATTAATTTGCTGTTTCTTCTGTTTTTACTACTTCTCTACCTTTGTAAGTACCACAGTTTGGACATACTCTATGTGGTCTAATGTCAGCTCCACATTTTGTACATTTTGTAGTTCCATTTGCGCTAATTACATAATGAGTACGACGTTTTCTACCTCTCGTCTTACTTACTTTTCTAAATGGTACAGCCATGGTTCACACCTCTTTCTTATAATAAATCTTTTAATTTTTCTAATGCAGGATTCTTCGTATCCATTTCATCAGTTACAAATTTCCATCCTTCTCCTTCTGCTTTTACAGAATAAGCATCTGGACTTGTCACTTTCATGGGAATTTCCATTAGTATATTTTCCCATATAATTGGTAAAATATCAATAGAATTTTCTATCTTTTTATGATTTTCATCAATTTCTTCCATTAATTCATCTAAATTACCAACAATATGAATATCCAGAGGAACAAAAACTGGTTTTAATGTAATTGAACAAGGTAAAGTCATTGTTCCTATTACTTTGACATCTAGTAAAAATCCTTCTAATACATCTCTTGTAATTTTTCCTTTTAAAGAAACTTTTAATGGTTCTAACAAATCTGTACTAGAAGTTAAATTACTATCAATTTCATAAGCACTATCAATTTCTATTTCGTTTTCAATTTTATTTTTTATTCTTGTTAAATCAAAATTCATTTTCATTCCTCCTTTTGCCATTTTATTATACATAAAAGGATGCTAAAAATCAAGTTCTTCTCAATATCAGAAAAACAAACTACGCTATTTAAGCAGCTAGTTTGTCCTTTAACTTCACTAATACTTTCTGTTCTTTTCTTGATACTTGAACTTGACTCATTCCAAGAATATTAGCTGTTTCACTTTGAGTTTGATCTTTCATATAACGTTCACAAATTAATGATCTTTCTAAAGGATCTAATTTAGATACTTCTTCCCTGAGTGCGATTAAAGTATTTAGGTCAACACGTTCAGCTTGCCCGACTGTATCATGAAGTGTTATGATTTTTCCATCTTCTTTAATCGGCTCATCTATACTTCTAATAGTCTCTTTAGAACGAATTGCTTCACTGATCACAAATTCTGGAACTTCTAAGAAATCTGCTAATTCTTGAAATGTTGGTTCTCGCATCAAGCGTTGAGATAATAATATGTTTGCTTTTTCAATTTTAAGAGTTAATTTAGTAATTTCCCTACTAACTTTCATTCCATGATTTTCTCTCATAAATTTTCTCATTTCACCAACAATATAAGGATATGCATAAGTAGAAAATTTTGTACCAAAGGAGGCATCGTAATTATTATACGCATTATTTAAACCAATCCAACCAACTTGAAATAAATCTTCTAGTAAAAAGGGAGAGCCAAACTGATGGGCAATAGAATAAATTAAATTTTGATGTTCATTTAAAACTGCATTTTTTTCAGCTTCCATAAACACTCCTTTATCATGTTTCAAAAATATGAAAAGCGCTTAATTCATCATTTGTTTCATTCATGTATTTTAATAGCCTGCTATTAATTATTTTTTGTTTCACAATTGTTCTTTCAACCCCGCATAGCATACTTTTTCCTTTGTTGTTCCTACAAAGTTCATAATTATAAAAAAGGGTACTAATTCCTTTCATGTCAATAGAAATTAGATGTTCTACATTAAATACAATATTTCTGATTCCTGCTTCCTTTACCAGTTCTGTAACTTCCTTATTTAATTTATTCACAGTATCTTTAATAAGTTCTCCTTCAAGACGTACAAATAAAATTCCTTTTCTACATTCCATATTGATCTCTAGCATACCACATTATCACCTCGCTTATTTACTTTATCATGGCTTCTAAATGATTTCTATTCATTCGACAAAATTAGATCTTCTTTTTCGTCGTCACAATTCGACCCAATAAATATCCAAATAGGAATGTAACAACATATAATGTCGCTTCTAAAGATTGTTTTTTAACCTCTACTATTTTAGAACTTTTGTTTTTTTCTAAATTCTCACTTTTTTCATTTTGGCATGATGCTATTCTATATTTTAAATTCTTTACTTCCCTTTTTAGAAATATATTATCTTGTTCTAATAAATGATTTAATGGTTGTTCCTTTAAAACTATTTTTTCAATTGGGATTACTTTTTCTACTGGTATTTCTTTTATTTCAGGATCCTTTTTTTCAATTCTACAAAATAGTCGTTTCCTCTCTGTTTTAAAGTCTGGATAGGGATAACCCTCTATCATAATGCCACTAAATTCTCTACTATATTCTTTAACCTCTTTTTCGAAATAGTAAAGTCGTTCTTGATATCGATAATACTCTTTTTTAGATACTTTAGTGTGGCTATTTTCTTCTACTCTTTCTAAAGATGCTTTTTCTTCTTCATATAAAAATTGGTTTGGCATCATTTTACGTTCTATAAAACTAATCTGTGTTGATATGGAAAACCACTGCCTTGTATAAGTCTGCATACAGCTAGGTAAATCTAATTCATATAACCATTCTATAAAAAAAGCATTTTCTCTTTCAAATTCATTAACAAGAGTCATTTCTACTTCTAGTTCATCAAAATAACATGGATCTTCTAATTCTAAAATTATTTCATTATCTAATTCTTCCATTTTATAAGATATTTGATCTCTATCTTTATAAATTTGAATAGATGCAAATATAAGATTAGAACTATTAATTTCTGATAAACGAATATATTTAATTTTCTGCATCAATTGATAATGATAAACATTTTTGCTCTCAACATTCTCTTTTCCATTTGGATATTCTTCTTGCCAATCTGACCATGGACCAAATGTCCAAAAACTTGTTTTTTTGAATTCTTTTGATGGTGCTTCTTTAAAGTATCCTCCTTCTTTTTTTATTCTGTACCATTGATACTCTTTTTCTTCTTTAATTTCTAATGTTCCTCCACTTATCACAGGAATTGTTTCTACCTCTTTCCATTCTGCTGCGCTCACAGAAAAAATAGGAAAAAACATTAAAAATAATAGTATTAATTTTTTCATTTCTTTCACCTCAAAAGTATTATTCTATACGAAAACAAAAAAATACTAAGTTTTTAAACAAAAAAAGTGAAAAAATTCACTTTTATTTTAGTTTGCCAATTGTATTAGCATTTGCTTTTACAACAATTTTCAAATTTCTTAATTCACTATAATGATACCAGCGAAGATTCTTTAATTCTGTCAATACCATATCATAAACTTTTTTCCTATTTTGTTTGTTCACATTTTTATATATTATTTTTAATTTATAAAAAGTCGTATCATCTAAATTTTTTTCTTCCATATCAACATCTAAAACAAAATCAGAATAATAGGAAACTACAAATTCAATTTTGTTATCTTCTAATGAACTATCTTCCTTTATTTCATAGTCATAATAAGAGATATGAAAGGATTCGTTTTTAATCGATGATTCATAAACAAATTCTTTTTGAAGAAAAGAATTATTAGGCAATCCCTGATATATTTCAAAATCTGTAAATGTTTCAATACTGAAAAAACATCCTGATACAAAAATAACTGCACTTATAATTAAAGAATAACAATATATTTTTTTATTTCCATATAAAAGATTATAAAATAACCGAGTAAGAAATGTTAGAAAGATTGTTATACCTAATAACATCAAAAATAGTCCTAAAATTGGAACACCTTTTACTAATAGGAAAACGAATACTGCAAGTGCAATATAACATCCAAAATCTGCTATATATAAAGGAAACACTGTACATAAAAATAAGAATGCTTTTATTATTTCTACAACAACACTAAAAGATCTTGGCTTTTTAGCTATTGCTGCTTCCTTATTTTCTTTTTCTATTTTGCTGGTGTGCACTTCTTTTTTTTTTGAACTTTTTTTAGAGGTTACAAAATATGGTTTAAAAACAATCATCACTATAATAATACAGACAATTAAATAAATAAAACTAGTAAAACATCTTAAAACCACTTTAAAAACAGAATTAAAAGGGGGAAACGCCATTTCAAAAATGTTCAATCCTAGTGCTTCTATTAAATAAAAGGGAACTCGAAGTAAAGACAACCCGATTAATAATATAATTGCTTTTATAATAACTTCAAATACCATCTCTAAGGTCCAATTTTGATCATTATTTTTAAAACCATCTACTATATCTTGTGTCCATTCTGATAATTTCTCTGCACCTTTTTTTATCAAAGTTTCTCCATCTTCCACAAAATCCTTTACCTTATCTTTACTTTTTGAATAATCAGGATTAATTTTATAAGCTTTTAATATTTCTCTAGAAAGTTCTTCAACACTTCCAAAATCTGCTACCGCTTCCTCTTCACTGCTACCATGTTTTACTTTTTCTTCTATTGTATCCTTATATTCATTCAATATATCATTTCTTTCTTCTTCACTTAATATTTGTAATTTTTCTTCTAATATTTTTAAAAATTTCTTTTTATTCATGATTGTTCCTCCTCTATAAATCTATTTACTGATATGGCAAAAGCCATCCAACTTTGTTTTAACTCTTCTGATCTTTCTCTCCCTAGTACAGTTATGCGATAATACTTTCTAGAAGGTCCTTCTGATGATTCTACTAAATAAGTTTCAAAATACCCTTCATTTGTAAGACGTTTTAATAATGGATAAATCGTCCCCTCATTCACATCAATGATTTTACAAACTTGAGCAACTAATTCATAACCATAAATATCTTTTTTTGCGACAGATAATAATACAATTAATTCTAACACTCCCTTTTTAAATTGTGTATTCATATCTCACCTCACTTACATTTTATACTCACTACTTTGTATTGTCAAGTACTAATAAAATAAAAGTAGTCAATCATATATTTTTTTTCATTGTATATACTTTATTTAGGAGTGATTAGATGTTTGAATTTTTAAAAAAATTATTAAAAGATTTTCATTTTTTTACTGCTGCTTATTCTAACAATGTCTTTCCAGACCCTCTTTCAAGGGAAGAAGAAGATTATTATGTAGAGCAATCCAAATTAGGTAATGTTGAAGCAAGAAATAAACTTATTGAACATAATTTACGTTTAGTTGCACATATCGTAAAAAAATATGATCATCGAAACGAAGATGTAGATGACTTAATTAGCATTGGCACTATTGGACTTATTAAAGGAGTAGATAGTTATTCTTATAAACATGGAACTAGAATTACAACTTACTGTGCTAGATGTATTGAAAATGCAATATTCACGTGTTGGAAATTGGGATAGCAATTAGTGATCTATTCTATAGATTAAAAGATACTATAGAAACAGAAATTATAATAAAATCCACTCCTACATGGAAAATATATTCTATCAATAAAGAAAGTAGCATAGGAGAACAAATCAAATATTATCGCAGACTTGCAGGATATAAACAACCTGAATTAAGTTTAAAATTAGGGTTTACTAGGCAAGCACTCCATCATTTAGAAAATCAAGAAATGAAACTTGTAGATATTAAGTTATTAAAAGGTGTAATAGAAGAACTTGGAATTGAAGATAAAATAATTATTAATGATGACTATATAAAATTCTTACTTGATGATCCCTGTAAAAATATTATTAAGATAAGAGAACGTATGAATCTAACTAGACAAGAATTTGCAGATATGTTGGAAGTTTCTATTACATCAGTTAGAAGATGGGAAAATGGCAATAGTCATATATCAAGAAATAAATATAATAAACTAAAAAAATGTATGAGTTAATTGCTCGTACATTCTTTTTTTGCTTCTTCTTCTAGATGTTCTAAAACTAAATTTAAAACTTTTTCTTTAGAAGAATCATTGATATTTAATTTTTTAATTTTTTCTAGCATGAGTGTCGCATGGAATCTAGCAACACCATTTGCTAATGCTTTCCTTTCCTCAGGTGTTTGTGGTAAATTGACAAAGACTTTCAAGCAAACACCCCCTTAATAAAATATATGAATTTTATTAAGGTAAATTCTATTTATCTTTTCTAACTTTAAAATAGTTAGGATCTTCTGCTTCTTTTTCTTCTACATATTCGTTTACTAGTTTATCTCCATCAATTTCTAATTCTTCTTTTCCAATATCATATTTTCTATAAAAATCTGACATAGTGTTTCTAATAATTTCAAATGGTTTTAAAATTACTGGCTCAATTTCACTATCAATATTAAATACCTGTACGACATTATGGTTTCCATCTACAAATATACCAGCGATTTCATCTTTTAATAAATCATGGGCATCTGTATTTTCTAATATGATTCTAGATAAAATATCATCAGCGAATCCACAAAACTTAAATTTTAAATTTGAGTTAATTTGAGGTGGTATAATATCAGCTGATAATCTTTGACTATTTATACACAAATGCACCCCAGTAGCACGACCTTTACGAGCTATTTCTTTTAATATATCTATACAATTTGAATACGCCTCTTTCTTTTCTTTAGATAAACTTTTAACATCTATATCAAACACATCAGCAGCTTCTTCTATAACAAGAAAAATATGCTTTCGTGGTTGTATTGGATTTTTAAATTTATTAAATGAATCTATGTTATAACATGGGAATTTTAGCTCATCAGTTCTATTTAAATGAATCTCATAAACCATTTTAACCATGTTTTGAAATCCAGTCATGCTATTAACAATCGTACAATTTTTTAATCTTTTCCAAATTCCTGTGTAATCGATCTGCTTACCATCATAGATAAAAAGCTCACAATTTTGTTTTAGTGCTTGATAGCAAATTGATTTTTGAACTATGCTTTTACCTGCCCCAGTTGATCCCCCTAATTTTTCGTGTATTAGTTTTTTGGTATCCCAAATATATGGCTCATCAAAATTATTGATTCCAAGATTAAATTTTGGACTACCACCTTTATAGGAAATAAGAAACTTATCACTCCAATTAATAGGTTTAGGATTAGATGGATCTTTCTTACTTAAATTAAATAATACTTTATTAGAACCATAATTTTTAACTCCTTTTATATATTTTCCATTAAGAAAATTTTGAAATATTTCTTTTCTATCAAAAATAACATTATAAGGACAACTATTTTTGTAAGCCATCAATAATTCATTATTTTTATTATAGGGATTAGGATAATTTACTATTGTTTTTGGAGCTAATTCTAATCTTTTTTCTTCATTAGCATTTGGCATATATGCCTTTTCTAATTGTTCATCTTGATCTTCATATTTAATTGGTTTAAAAAATGTTTTGCACATTATTATAATAGGAATTGTCGATAGTACATGAATCAAAATAAAAAACAAATTTATTTCTTTTCCTAAAAGTGTATTTAATATAGGAAGTTGTATATTAACTTTACTTATATAGGGAATCATATTTAAATTCAAATTCAGCATTAATAACAAGTATGCTATTAATACTACTATACAAATCTTTATAATATAGCTTTTCCAATTATGATATATCTGTAAAAATTTTGTTTCTAGTTTGCGATATAAACAAGATAAGCTAAATCTCTTTTTCTTCATCTTCTTTATTCTCCTTTTCATTTATTATTTTATTTTCATTAGTGCAACCCTCTTTTTTAGTTTCTTTATGAATAATAATATTAGGCGATCCATCAGAATTTTTTCTAAACTCATAAATATTATGAATGCGTCTTTCCCATGCTCTATAAGTTGAAGGATTCATAACTCTATCATAAGCATAAATGTTATCGAAACATTCGTTCGTACAGAAGTAAATATGTTCGTACATAGCGATTTTATTATTGTACCTAGCACTTAAATTTAGCACTGGAAAATGATCTGTTAGAATAAGCATTAATTCGATAGGAATTTGCCCCTTAAATTCATCAAATAGAATTACAGATTGTCCAGTATATCCATCCCATAATGAATTTAAATTTTGATAATTATAGATTCTAAAAATATCTTTTGCATTATACCTAGAATAAACATAGGTAGTCTTATAGGTAGCTGTCGCCCCATATATAAACGTGCAATCAATATTTCTAAATTCTGTTGAATATTTTTCTTTTAAATATTCTTGCCTAATATTCTCTATATCTTTTAAATGAAATAATAAGTTTTCATTTTCTTCTATAATTTGTAAATTTGTTTTACCATCTTTAATTTTTTGTAATACCTCTGCTTTTTCAG
The DNA here is from genome assembly GCA_947426265.1 of uncultured Mycoplasmatota bacterium. Classification (GTDB taxonomy): domain Bacteria; phylum Bacillota_I; class Bacilli_A; order RF39; family UBA660; genus MGBC102946. Next base: position 41,382 of record CANEDJ010000008.1, read on the forward strand.
AAAGCCTTTTTTCTTTTACTGACATAGGGATTTCTCCAGCTTCTTCAAAGTCAATTAAAGTTTCGTTTTTATCTATGTATTTATCTGTTTTCATAAGATAATTTCGATTGTCAATCGCACTTCCAAGAGCTTGCTCAATGTGGGCATATTTGAATCTTTTTTTACAAGTTGAGAATCTTACAGGACTATTACATTTAAAATAAGCATGATAATGTGGAGTTTTTTCTTTAATTCCTATTTCTTCTGATATACAAAAATAAATAGGTTTGAATTTTAAAATAGTTTCTTTAAAACTTTCTCTAGTAATGTTATATTTACTAGGATTATTCTGCGTAATTTGATAGGATCTTGCTTGACTATCCTTTTTAACTTTACTAGCTATAAAAACCACTCCTTTATTAAAAATTTTAAAATATTGCTACAATGCTACAAACTATGCTATAAGGTAATACTATCTTATAGCATAGGGCTACGTAAGGCTTAACGCCTTACTTGCCCTCACTATAAATAATTAATTATTGATTATTAGACATTTTAATCTTTTGACTATGATTGTTGCCATAAGTCATAATTGCAAGTTCAATTTCAGCAGGATCAAGAAATAATTTCTTTTCATACGTTGGAGTTAATTGAATCACAACTACAATATATGGATTACCTGTTTTTTCACTTACACGTTCTTCTAGTTTACATGGTAAATCAATCTTCATAACCTGTATTTCCTTTCTTACGTTTAACTTACCCTGTGGGTTCAAGTTTAATATAAGTTAAACGACTTTATTTCCTATTTTCCCATTTTCTCTCAAGGCGATTGTTAAGTCATATAAAATATAGTATAATATACCTTGAAATCAAGCTTTTTATAGGCCTATATCTCTGCTTGATGGCTATATCGTACCATAGATGAATATGGTAAATATATTTGTAAAAATAGGTATTTATTAGAAAAGTTTTGGTATATTTAAAGAGAGGTAATTATATGATAGAAATTCAAAGAACAGAAAACATTCAAGAAATATTTGATGATGATGAAGATAAGAAAGAAAAAGTAGATAGTATAAATCATGAAGTAAAAGATGTTTCTAGAAATCGTGTTAGATACTTACGAAAAAGTTTAGGATTAAGTGTTGGCGAATTTTTAGATGGAATTGATGGTTTTAGTGATTATACTCTAGAATCTATTGAAAAAGGAAATAGTGGCTTAACTCTAGATAAAGCTCTAAAAATTTCTCAAAAATACGATGTTAGTTTAGATTATTTATTTGGAATAAGTGATTATATTAATGAGAAACAAATAATGTCAGAAGTAGCATTTGAACAAATTTTTAATATTCAATTTCCACTAGCAGATAATGAAGGAGATCCATTACTAGTATTAAACTTTTCTACAAATGAATATTTACTTGAATATTTCTATAATAAAAAAGTATTAGATCAAAAAAAGAAAGATGGAGAAATTACACAAGAAGCATTTGATTTTGAACTCCAAAAATTAAGAGAAAAATATAACAAAGTTCTTAAATCTCAATCCATTAAACAAGTAAATTATAACTGCTCAAAAATAGATTAATATTTAATAAAAAAATTATAGACTTTTTCATCTATAATTTTTATTTTTATCCTATTCTAATTAAACAACCATCTTTCCCAGCAACTCTAATATCCCCAAATTCAGAATAATAAGGATCAGATAAGTTATATGTGTATGTAGAAATCATATATATATCATCTTTTCTATAATCACATCCATAATAGAATAATCTTTCAACATTCCAATAGGTTTTTATATCTCCTACACATAACAAAGATAAACAATTGCCAAAACTAAATCTTTCTTCTACACAATAATAAACAACATGATCATAGTCATTTTCAAAATCAGAAACTAATTTTTTATATTCAGGTATTGAATCTAAATCAATTAGTTCATTATTTCTACATACCTTTATCTTTCCTTGTTCAAAATCATTTAAGATAATAGGATTTAGATTAAATGTTTTTGACAACTTTTTTAATCTTCTTTTTGCTTCTTCTATTTGTTGTTCTTTTGATATTCTTTTGCTCATGATACCAATTCCTTTCAATTATTTTATTTATCAACATTAACTAGTATTTCGTTGACAAATAAATGGTATCATAAGTATTAATGGTAAATATATTTATAAAAATAGGTATTTATTAGAAAAGTTTTGGTATATTTAAAAAATATATATGTTCTATAAAAAAATTATGGATCAATTTATAAATCCATATTTTTTTATGCAGTAATTAACGAAATTTAAAATCATTATTTATCTAAACATTAATAACTATTAAAGTTTGCGATCAACAAAAAACTCTTTAATGTCTATTTCTAAAACACGAGAGATTCTATATAGTACGGCGATACTAAAAGATTGTTGAACTTTAGTAGATTCTATATTACTAATTAGACTATGGCTTAAATCACATTTTTCTGCAAGTTGTTCTTGTGTCATTTTCCCATACGAACTATATTTACTATTATTGTGTAGTCTAAAATATTTTATATTTTTACTTACTAATTCATAAATATATCTATCATCTTCAGGACTAAAATTCATATCATCACCACCTATATATATTTTCTCATTTATAGTAGATGTTTATAATATGCGTATTATAGATAAATATTCTATAATTAGTGTCTTTTCTGTTAAAAATATGCTATACTTAAATAGAAAGAGTTTTATGTTAAGGAGTTATGCTTATGTATTATGTTAAAAAGAACTTGTTAGAAATAAAAGAATTATTAAAAAAATTTAAGGAAAATAAAATAAGTAGTATTGCTACATTATCTTCATCTCTAATACTTCCCATTTCTCTTATTTGGGGTATTATATCCATCATT
>CANEDJ010000009.1:0-43114 GCA_947426265.1 uncultured Mycoplasmatota bacterium
AAATCCCTTTTTCTTAAAATTGAAAATTTGTTCTTGACAAAGGGTACATTTTAAAAGAAGGATTAAAAGAGGGTCGATTAGAAACAGCAAACCAATTAGTTTTAGCTGGAGTTCCTTTAGAATTAATTGTTAAAGCAACAAAATTAACAGAAGAGCAAATATTAAATTATCGAAAAGAATTTAGTGAACACTAAATTTTTTTCTTTCAAATTTGTCATAATGTAGAAATGAAATTGCAGATAATAAAAATTTAGTCTATAATGAGTAAAGAGGTGACTTGATATGAAGAAGAAAGATTTTTTGAATCTGTTTTTCTTAACCGTTTTAGTATTAGGTGTGATTTTCTTTTCTATTTATCCAGATAAATTATTTGGTTCTGTAACAGATTGGGGAAGTCAACATACAATGCTACCAGAATATTTTAGAACACTTTTTTATCAAACTGGTGACCTTTTTCCTGATTTTATGATGCATTTAGGCGCAGGGCAAAATATTTATAATATTTCCTATTATGGTTTTTTGAATCCAATTGTATTACTTTCTTTTTTCTTTCCATTTATAAAAATGATAGACTTTATGACAATTGTATCTATTGGAGAAATATTATGTAGTGTTTATTTATGTTATTATTGGCTTATGAAAAAAGGCCTTTCTCGTTCTATTACATTTATTTCAACACTTATTTTTACTTGTGCAACTCCTCTTATTTTTCATGCTCATAGGCATATTATGTTTATGAATTATATGCCATTTTTATTGCTTGGTTTAATTGGGGTAGATAAGTATTTTGAAAAAAATAAGCGAAGTCTTATAACTCTTGGCGTATTAGGAATGATTTTAACGAGTTATTATTATAGTATTGGAGGTATTTTAGTACTTATTATTTATGGAGTATATATATATTTAAAGAATGAAGATCATGTTACAATTAAAAAATTTTTATTAGATGGCATGAAATTCTTATATCCAATTTTTTTAGGAATTGGATTATCTGCAATATTATTGATCCCAACAGCTTATGTTATTTTAAATGGAAGAAGTGGAGGAAAAGAGCCAATTGCATTGACAAAATTATTCATTCCTCATTTTGATATTAATGCACTTGTTTATAGTTCTTATTCTATTGGATTATCAGCCATTTCGATATTTGCTTTATTTCATACTTTTTTAACAAAGAAAAAAGAAAAAATTTTTTTAGGGATTTCTTTATTTACAATTTTATCAATTCCATTTATTATGTATGCCTTAAATGGAATGTTATATGTAAGAGCAAAAGTATTGATTCCTTTTTTACCTCTTTTTGTTTTATTAATCAGCTTTCTTTTATGTGATTTGGAACAAAAAAGATCAAATATTAAATTGGAAATTGTCGTTCTTACTTTATTTGCTTTTTTTTGGGCATGGAGAGGCTATCATCAAAACTGGTTTTTTGTTGATCTAGGTTTTACTTTTTTGTTTTTATATGCTTATTATAGATGGCAAAAAAAACTTTTGTATATGCTTCCTATTGGAATTTTATCAATAGGTATGGTAATTGTTGCAAATCATGGAGAAAATTATGAATTGAAAGATAATTATAATAGAGTTTTTAATAGCGAAAAAATGGATTCTATTAAAAATGTTATTGAAAAAGATAAAGGCTTTTATCGTTTTAATGACTTAACAGATACATTACTTACTTCTAATAAGGTATATCATCCTCGCTATTATTCTAGCTCTTTATATTCTTCTACATTTCATCAACCTTATAAAGATTTCTTTTACAATAAAATGGGAAATGCAGATACTTATCGTAATCGATTAGTAACTTCTTCTTCTAATAACATCTTTTTTCAAACTTTGATGAATGTAAAATATGTGTTTGCAAAAATTGGAGAGCAGCCAGCTGGATATGAATTGGTAGAACAAAATGGAGAATATGGAATTTACAAAAATGATAATGTATATCCACTTGGCTATGTTACTACAAATATTTATCAGAAATCATTTTATGATACATTAAAATATCCATATAATATGGAATTATTAATGAATGGGGTAGTTGTAGAAAACCAAGGTGGAAATTCTTTTTCAAGTGATATAGAGAAATATGAAATAGAATATCCTTCTGCTATCGATGGATTAGAAGTAATTAAAACTGATAGGGGATATACTGTAACAGCTAAGAGAAATATAACTTTTGATATTCCTTTAAAAGAGATAGTAAGAGATAATCAAATTTTAATGATTAAATTTAGGGTCGATAAGTCTCAAAGTTGTAAAAAAGGTGATCTATCAATTGCAATTAATCAAATATCAAATAAACTTACTTGCAAACAATGGATGTATCATAATGAAAATTATGATTTTGAATATGCTATTTCAGGAAAAGAAATAGATCATCTTTCTGTTTATATGAGTAAAGGTACTTTTGAAATCGTTGATATAGAAACTTATATACTAGATTATCAAACTTTCAAAAACAATTCAAAAGCAGTAGATTCAATGATCGTAGATTTGAAGAAAACGAAAGGGGATCAGATTTCTGGTGTAATTGATGTATCTGAAAGTGGACATTTTATTTTATCCGTTCCTTATGATGAAGCCTTCCAAATTAAAGTAGATGGAAAAAAACAGGAATTTTCTAAAGTTAATGATGTATTTATTGGTTTTCCATTAGAAAAAGGAAAACATAACATAGAAATTACATATAGAGCGCCATGGAAAAATATGGGGATTACAGTTAGTATCTTTTCACTTTTATTATTTGGAATTATGATTTATATTGATAAGAAGCGAAAATAAAGCTTCTTTTTTTTGTGCGAAAAAATGTTCGTATTGAGATTTACAAATAGAATATAGACTGTTATAATAAATATGGTGATATCATGGAAAGGATTATTTTTCATATTGATGTAAACAATGCCTTTTTATCTTGGTCAGCAATTGATTTATTAAATAAAGGATACAAATATGATATTCGAAATAGTTATGCTGTTATTGGAGGCGATGAGGAAGCAAGGCATGGAATTGTGTTGGCTAAGTCCAATGCAGCTAAAAAAATGGGGATTAAAACAGCAGAAACGTTATATAGTGCAAGAAAAAAATGTCCAGCACTTCGAGTATATCCTTCTAATTATTCCTTTTATGCAGAAATGTCAAAAAGATTATTTGAATTATTAAGTAAATATTCTCCAGATATTGAAGTGGCATCTATTGATGAATGTTATTTAGATTATGGAAAAGTTAAAAATTTGTATGGAGAAGAATATGAATTTGCAAAGAAAATTCAAAAAGAAATATATGATACTTTAGGGTTTACTGTAAATATAGGGATAGCTAATAACAAGCTTTGTGCAAAAATGGCTTCTGACTTTTCAAAACCCTATAAAATTCATACTCTTTATAAAGAAGAAATTGAAACAAAAATGTGGCCTCTATTAGTAGATGAATTATTTGGAATAGGGAAGAAGACTGCTCCTAAATTACATCAGTTAGGAATTCATACTATTTATGATCTAGCTCATTTTGATTCAAAAAAATTAGAATATTATTTTAAAAATCAAGCAATTCATATGATCCATTTAGCGAATGGAATGGATGATAGTCCGGTTGTGAGTGAAGTGTCGACACCTGAAAGCATTGGCAATGAAATTACTTTAGATAAAGATATATCAAATAGAGTGGAACTATGTAATTGCTTGTTGGGTCTTTCTGAAAATGTAGCTCTTCGTCTTAGAAGGCAAAAAAAATATGCTTATGTCATAGCAGTTATTTTAAAAGATAAGTATTTTAGGAGAACTTCTCATCAAAAAAAATTAAAAAATGCAACAAATATTACATCTGAGATCTATGAAGTGGCATGTAGTATTTTAAATGAAATGGAATGTGATTCTGTTCGTTTAATTGGGATTCGGTTAGATCAATTAGGAGATATTTCTAATCATCAAGTTTCATTATTTGAAGATATCAAAGAAAGAGAAGAACATAGTGAATTGGATCAAACTGTAGATGAATTAAAAAGTAAATTTGGAATTTCTGTGATAAAAAAAGCCTCTTTAATGGAACAAAAGATTGACAAAAAATATTTAAAATAAAAAGTAATTTCTAGCTTTTTATTGTAGTATTTTGGTTGTTTTTGATATAATGATAATAGGTGAATGGGTGGTAAGAATGAAAAAAGCATTATTAATATTAGATTTAGAAAAGGCATTTATGAATGGATATACAGATGACTTGTCAATAAAAATAGAAGATTATGTGGCTAGCACTTATTATGATAATATTGTAGTTGGAAAATTTGTGAATCATTTGGATAGCATTTTTGTAAAACGTTTAGGAAATAATAAATGTCTTGATAAAGAAGATTGTGTTTTAAATATCCATTTATCAAAACCTTATGTAGTTATGGAGAGAACAGCTTATACTATGTATACAGAAGAATTGGATTCTTATTTAAGAGAAAATAAAATTAAATATGTTTACTTATGTGGAGTAGATACAGATAGAAGTGTTTATAAGACTGCTTTAGATTTATTAGAGCGTGGTTATTATGTATACGTTATTAAAAGTTTGTGCAGGAGTAGTGCTGGAACGAGATACCATGATATGGGAATTGGTTTATTAGAGCGACAAATTGGAAAAGATTATGTGATATAGTTAGGAGAATCTTGATGAATGAGACGATTATAAAAGAAATTAGTGAAGAATTAAAAGTAAAAATAGGACAAGTTGAGGCAACTTTAAAATTATTAGAGGATGGAAATACCATTCCTTTTATTGCACGTTACCGAAAAGAAGCAACAGGAAATTTGGATGAAGAACAAATTAGAAAGATATCTGAAGTTTATACTTATCAGGTGAATTTGTTAAAACGAAAAGAAGATGTGATTAGATTAATTGAAGAAAAAGGATTATTGACTGAAGAATTGAAAAGTCAAATTTTGAGTGCCAATAAATTAGTAGAAGTAGAAGATTTATATAGACCATATAAAGAGAAAAAGAAGACCAAAGCAACTGAGGCAATAAAAAATGGGTTAGAGCCCCTTGCTCAAAAAATTATGAGTTTTCCTGTAGAGGGAAGTTTAGAAGTTTTAGCGAAGCCTTATCTAAGTGAGGCTGTAAAAGATATAGAAAGTGCTTTAGAGGGAGCTGGATTTATAATTGCTGAGTGGATTAGTGATAATGCTAGTTACCGAAAATATATCAGAACCAATAGTTATTTATATGGAGAACTTTTAACATCTAAGAAAAAAACAGCAGAAGATCCAGACCTTACTTATTCTATGTATTATGACTTTAAAGAAGCAGTAAAACAAATAAAAGCTCATCGTATTTTAGCGATTAATCGAGCAGAAAATGAAAAAGTATTAACTGTTACTTTAAAGGTAGATGAAGATAAGTTTATAGATTATTTAAGGAACAAACTGATTAAAAATGATCATTCATTTGTAGTATCTATTGTAGAAACAGCGATCAAAGACAGTTATAAAAGATTAATCGCTCCTTCCATTGAGAGAGAAATTAGAAGCGAATTAACAGAGAAAGCAAGTGAAATCGCAATCGATAACTTTGGCAAAAATTTAGAAAATTTATTATTACAACCTCCAATGAAAGATAAAATGGTTTTAGGGTTTGACCCTGCTTATCGTACAGGATGTAAATTAGCGGTTATTGAACCAACTGGGAAAAAAGTTGCTATTAAAGTAATTTATCCTCATGAACCAAAAAACTTGTATGAAGAAAGTAAAAAGATAGTATTAGAATTGATTTATAAATATAAAATTGACATTATTGCGATTGGAAATGGAACTGCAAGTCGGGAAAGTGAAATGTTTATTGCAGATGTAATTAAGTCTAGTGAGAGGAAAGTAGAATATATTATTGTAAGTGAAGCAGGAGCAAGTGTATATTCTGCAAGTAAGTTAGCAATTGAAGAATTTCCTGATTTGCATGTAGAAGAAAGAAGTGCAATTAGTATTGGTAGAAGACTTCAGGATCCTCTTGCAGAACTTGTAAAAATTGATCCAGAAAGTATAGGAGTAGGATTATATCAGCATGATGTTCCTGATAAAAGATTAAAAGAAGTTTTAGATTTTGTTGTTGAAAAAGCTGTAAATTTAGTTGGTGTCAATATTAATACAGCAAGTGCATTTTTACTAAAATATGTTTCAGGAATTACGAAAAAGAATATTGAAAAAATTATTGCTTATAGAGAAGAAAACGGAAGAATTAATTCAAGAGAGGAATTAAAGAAATCTAAAATTTTGAGTGATAAAACATATGAACAAGCCATAGGCTTTTTAAGGGTAGTAGATGGCGTTAATCCATTAGATGTAACTGGTATTCATCCTGAAAGTTATAATATTACTTTAGAGCTATTACAGCTAGTAAATTCTAAAATAGAAGATATTGGAACAGAAAAGCTAGTTTCTTTGTTAGAAAAAGTAAATGTAGAGGAAACAGCGAAAGAATTAAATACAGATATTTATACTTTAGAGGATATTATGAATTCCTTAAAGAAACCAAATCGAGATCCTAGAGACGAAATGCCAAAGCCAATTTTAAAAAGTGATATTTTGCACTTAGAAGATTTAAAAGTGGGAATGAAATTACAAGGAACAGTAAGAAATGTTGCTCCATTTGGAGTATTTATTGATATTGGTCTTAAAAATGATGGACTTGCTCATATTTCTAAATTGGCATCTCATTATGTAAAAGATCCAATGGATGTTGTTAGTGTTGGAGATATTGTAGATTGCTATGTTGATGAAATTTTATTAGAAAAAAAGAAAGTTTCTCTTTCTTTAATTGAACCATAGAGGAGGAAAAATATGGCAGAAAGTTTAGTACAATCGTTTTTGGATTTGTTCAGTGGTTTTGTTGATATGCCTTTTGGAAAAGAACTTATCATTTTTGTGATTTCACTAATGCCAATTTTGGAGCTTCGTGGAGGACTACTTGCAGCATCACTTTTAAATATGAATCCAATTACAAGCTTTATTATTTGTTTCATTGGAAATATTCTTCCAATTCCATTTATTTTATGGTTTATTACACCTATTTTTGATAGGCTTAAAAAAACAAAACATTTATCAAAATTAGTCAATAAAATAGAAGCCAAAGCAAATTCTAAAAAAGAGCAAATAGAAAAAAGACAATTTTGGGGCTTGTTACTTTTTGTAGGAATTCCACTTCCAGGCACAGGTGCTTGGACAGGTTCTTTAATTGCTTCTTTGGTTGGAATGAACAAAAAGAAATCACTTTTAGCAGCAATTCTGGGCGTTATATTAGCAGGGATCATAATGATGTTATTATCATTTGGAGTGTTAAAAGGAATAATAGGTTAAAAACTAGCATTTCTTTTTTTGTTTTGATATAATAAAAGAAGGTGATAGTATGGAGCAAGCTCTTAAAAATCAATATTATGATTTAATTGAAAATAAAGATTATGATACGTTAGCATTGATAAATTCTATTTTTAGTGAATTTGATACATTATTACTTATGAATCGTGGAAAAAATCAAACAGAAAAATTTTTGAATTTAATTTCTGTGTTAGAATTTACAGAAGAAACTTTATATAATCAAATGAAACAAGATATTCAAAATGGGGTATTTTAATGTTTGATGAAAGAATAAATTTACAACATGAAATAGAAAAAATTCTATCTAAGAAAAAATTTACAGAAGAAGCTAAAAATAAATTATTGCAATCAATATTATTTGTTTATGATAATTATAATCCGCCCAAATATATTAGGAAAACAAGAGAAGAATATATCAATGAATACCTTAGAGTACTGGAAAATATGAATGGATATGCTGTAGTTGATTTGAATGAAATTAATGATTCAAATGAGGTTTCTACATATTTTAAAAAGGAAATTTTAAAGTCGTCAACTAGAAGTGGAAATTTAGATTTTATAAATGGCAAATATGTTCCAACCCAAAATGGAGAATTTTATTGTTCTTGTAAGGGCTTTGCTTGGAGCAGAGAAAAAATGATGTTTTCTTTAGATGAAGGAAATATATTAGAAGAATTAATGACAATTCACCATGAAATGACTCATTTGAGTGAAGGTGAACGACCATTTAGTTTAGGAAGTCAGGTGCCACTTTCCTTTGAATTACGAAAAATGTTTCTTGAAGGACATGCAGTAACAAGAGAAGCTAATATTAAAACTAGTAGTGACTATTACCAAATTGAACGTATTTCTGATCAAAGTTCCTCTTTCAAAATTGAGTCTGAACAGTCTTATCCATTATATGGAAAATTATATCAAACTTTGGAATTGATATTTGGAGTAGATGTATTAGAAGAATTTGCTTCAAACAATAATAGAGAATTTGATATGTTTGAAGAACTTAAGAAAAGATTTCCAGAACTGCCAGTAAATGAAATCTTTGCCCATCTTATTTATGTTATCAGTTGTAAAGAAAATACAGAAAAAAAAGTATTGATAGATGCAATTAAAAATATCGATAGCTTTAGAGCTTTGATATTAAGCCGTGAAGTTGTTGGAATAAATAGAGAAGAACAAACAATTGCCAATTTAGAACAATCAATATTAGGTAAGCAAAGTGAAATAGAAAGATTAACAGCACTGTTAAATAATCCAGAAAAACTTCAAAGCCAATTTCAAAAAGAATGTGAAACAATCAAAAATGAGATAGAAGAATGGCACAAAGCAAAAGAAATAACTGAGGAAGAGTATCAAAAGATGATGAAAGAATTTGAGATAGAGGCAACTTTAGAAAATTATAGTAATGTAAAAAAACAAGAATTAGAACAAACGGTTGAAGATAAAAAAAGAGAAGAAGAATTACTCAAAAATTCAAGAGAGACTTTATCAAAACTAAATACTAAATATCAAATGCTTTTACAAGATGACTTTGGGAAAGTGTTAGAACAAATTTGTATACAAAGTCCTTCTTTAGAATCTTCATTTTCATTTTTAGAAACAACAGCATTTGAAAAAATTCGAGGAGAATATTCAAGATTATCAGATGAAGATAAAAAAGGTGAAAAAGGAAGTATTTTAATAGCACAAATACAAAAATTATTTGATTTAAAAGAATATACAATAATTGTAGATGAAAAACAAAAGACCAGCCTAGTTTCCTAGACTGGTGTTTTCATGTGTTGCTTTTTTTAAAATATCAATAGAATTTTGAAGTTGTTCTAATTCTTTTTCATTTAAGTCAACAAGAACTCTTTCTTTAATCCCATTTTTATTTAAAATGCAAGGACTCCCAATATAAATATCATTTGCATCATCATAAGCTGATACAGTGATGATGCTATTTTCATCTCCTAAAATAGCATTCGTAATTCTAACTAAGCACATTCCAATGCCATAATAAGTTGCGCCTTTTCTATTGATGATTTCATAAGCAGCATCTCTAACGTTATGATAGATTTCATCGCATTCTTCTTCTGTTAAGAAATTTCTGACATTTTGAAGTCCAACATTGGCATTACTCCATGGAACAAACTCACTGTCTCCATGTTCTCCAATGACATAAGCGTGAATATTTTTTGGACTTACTCCTAATTTTTCTCCAACCATATAACGAAGTCTAGCGGTGTCTAGACTTGTTCCAGAACCAATTACTTTACTTGTGTCAAGACCAGAATATTTCCAAGTCATATAAGTCATTACATCTAATGGGTTAGTTGCTACTAGAAAAATTCCACGAAATCCATTTTCCATAACTTCTGTAACAATGGATTTAAAAATTTTACTATTTTTATGAATTAAATCCATTCTTGTTTCTCCAGGGTTTTGATTTGCTCCTGCACAGATACATACGATAGAAGCATCTTTACAATCTGCATAAGTTCCTACTTTTATATTAATTTTAGAAGGCGCAAAAGCAAGACAATGGTTTAAATCCATTACTTCTCCTTCAATTCTTTTTGTATCTAGATCAATTAATACGAGTTCGTTTACAAATGTTTTTTGATTTAGTAGAGCATAAGCATAACTCATACCTACGTTTCCACATCCAATTAATACAACTTTTTTATTCATAAATATTTTCCTCTCTATTCTTTTTCATTATAACAAACTTATATTTTTCATTCAATATATTTTACTATTTCTTGACAATATAAAATAGTCATTATAAAATGAATTTAGAAAGTAGGATGGTGTATGAAAAAGAATTATAAAACTTTTTTAGTTGCAGTTATTGTTTTGATTATTGGAGGACTATTAGGAATGGGAATAAAGTATTTCTATCAGTCATGGAAATTTCAAAAATTATATGATAGTCTTTTAAAAGAAAATCAGGAAATCTTATTTTTAGGTAGACCTACTTGTGGATTTTGTAATTTATTAAAACCTATTTTAGATGATACAAGTAAGAAATATAATTTTGAATATCGTTATATTAATACAGACGAGCTATCAAAAAAACAGTTAAACAAATTGTTAGAGAAACTTGAAATTAGAAGCTCTACATTTTCGACTCCTAGAATATTAATAACAGAAAAAGATAAAATTATAGATTCCTATATTGGTTATATGGATGATATCAGTGTATTTCATTTCTTTAAAAAGAATGGCTTTATTCAGGAAGAAGAGGAATTTATCAATCCTTATCCGAACATTGAGCGACTTAGTAGCAATGACTATTTTAAATTGATAGAAGAAAAGAGAACAACAATGATTATAGTTGGTAGAATTGGTGATTCAACAATCAATTCTATGTTAAAAAAAGCAAGTAGTGAAAACTTGAATGTGAAATTTTTAAGTCCAAGTGTCTTTTTAACAGAAGAAGAATATAACAAGTTTGTGGCTACAATTAAAAATATGAAAGAAGAAACTCGACTTCCGTTACTTTTGGAAATAGAAAATGGAGAAGTGGTGAGCATGAAAGAAGATGCGAATGAAAGTATGTTAAGGTAAGGAGAAAAAATGGAAATATTAAAAGTTGAAAATTTATGTAAGACGTATGGAAAAGGAGAAACTTTGGTAAAAGCTTTAGATCATGTCAGTTTCTCAGTAGAAAAAGGGGAGTTTGTTGCAATTGTAGGATCTAGTGGAAGTGGAAAAAGTACACTTTTACATATACTAGGTGGAGTGGATAGACCAACTAGTGGAAAAGTATATGTAGAAGGGGAAGAGGTTTATAAATTAAATGAGACAAACTTAGCAATTTTTAGAAGAAGACAAGTAGGGCTTATTTATCAATTTTATAACTTAATACCAATTTTAAATGTGACAGAAAATATGACATTACCAATTTTATTAGATAACAAAAAAGTAGATCAAACTTATCTACAAGAACTAATCGAAACATTGGGATTACAAAATAGAGTAAATCATTTACCCAATGAACTATCAGGAGGCCAACAGCAAAGAGTATCAATTGGAAGAGCTTTGATGAATCATCCAGCTTTACTTTTAGCGGATGAACCAACTGGAAATCTAGATAGTAAGGCTTCAAAAGAAATTGTAGAATTATTAAAATTATCTAATAAAAAATACAAACAGACCATTATTATGATTACGCACGATTATAATTTAGCATTAAACGCCAATCGAATTATTACCATTGGTGATGGAAAAATTATCGGTGATGAGAGGGTATAAGTTATGAAAGTACTTTATCAATTTACAAGAAGCAATTTAAAACAAAATAAACATAGAACAGTTGTTACAATTATTGGAATAGGACTAACATCTATATTGTTATTTTGTTTGGGATTTGGAGCAACCATTATAGAAAATCAGGAACTAGATAATGCAGTTCGTAAACGTGGATATTATCACTTTGCTTATACAGATGTAGATACTATCATTTTAAAAGAATTGCAAAAAAAGCAAGAGCTTAGTAAGATAGAAGTGGAAACAGAACTTTCTAATTTTAAAATTAGTTGGTTTCGAGTAAAACTGTATGGAAGAGATTCTTATGAACTTGGCAATATGAAATTACAAGTAGGAGAGTATCCAAAAAAAGAAGGAGAAATTTTATTATCATATCCAATCGCTCACATTTATAAGAAAAAAATTGGGGATATATTAGAAATAGATGGAAAAAATTATCAAATTGCAGGAATTTATGACTGTGATTCTAGTTATGCAGAACAAAACATATATACTTGGAGGAATACATTTGAACAAGATAACTTAACTATTTATATGACGTTAAAAAATCCTAAAAATGGTTATGAAAAAATTCATGAATTATCCAAATCACTTGGATTTCAAAGTGTTAGTTTAACGCGAATCGAAGACTATGAACATGAAAATATTAATCATAATATGTTAAAAACTTATGGAGAATATCGTGATTATTTGGATTATGCAACTAAAATACTAGTATTAATGATATTATCAACAGTTTTATCTATCGTCTGTATTTTAGTGATTTATAACGCCTTTGCAATATCTGTTACAGAGCGAAAAAAAACACTAGGTGTATTATCTAGTATTGGAGCAACTCCAATGCAATTATTAAAATCGGTGATGTATGAAGCTACAATCATTGCTTTCATAGCCATTCCATTAGGTTTTGCCATTGCTAGTATTGGGAGTTATTTATTTGTATTTCTAGGCAACCATTTCTTTATGGAAATATTATCAACTCCATTAAGATTTGGACTTAATCCAATTTATTTCATTATGTGCTTGATTTTTATTTTAATTAGTATTTACTTGTCTGCCTTTTTTCCAGCGATGAGAGCAAGAGAAGTAACCCCGTTAGAAGCCATTCGCATGTCACAAGATATCAAATTAAAAAAGAAAAAAATAAAACGTAATAGATTCATTCACTTGTTATTTGGAATTGAAGGAGATATTGCTTATAAAAATAGAAAACGAAATAAGAAAAAATATCGAATTGTGACTTTATCACTTGTAATTGGCATTGTCCTATTTATGTTATTTGCAACATTTTTTGATTTGCAAAAGAAAATATTTGACAAAAATTCATTACCAGAAACAACTAATTTTGTATCTATTTCATTAGTGGGAGAAGAGAAAGAACAGGAAGAATACTTAAAACGATTGTTAGAACAAGTAAATATAATTGAGCAAGAAAAAATAAAAAATACAATAGCTGCAATAGATGATAATGTTTCTTACCATGAAGATTATTTAACTAAAATTGTTCATCCATCTGGAAGCATTAGGCTCATGTCTTTAAACGAAGGAGAATATGAAAAATATGCAAAAAAAATTGGTTTAAAAGAAAAGAAACCAATTTTACTAAATCATATTTCTATGTTTAAATTAGACGACACAGGAAAACAACAATTAGTATTAGATACAGATGTATTTAAGCCGATGAATTCATTTCATTTTACATTAAATGATGAGGTGAGAATTGTACTAGATGATTTTATGATGACAACAACTTATATGGAAGATACACTAAATACTTATATTCCAATTTTATATGTTCCAGATGAAATGTATCAAGAGTGGATTAAAAAATCTAATAATATTGATTTTGTTAATGATTCACTGAGTACAGCATACCATATTAAAACTGTAGACTATCGAACAATAGAAAAAAATTATCAAAAATTAAAATCTTCTGGAAATATTTTAGCAAGTCATTATAATAACGAATCGTATGAAGTTTACAAAGGCTTCTTAACATTAAAAATGTGGAATTTCTTAGTAATCGGTGCTGTTTGCTTTATTGCTATAATTGCTATTACAAGCGTTGTCAATACGATTCATACTAGTATGCAATTAAGAAAAAAAGAATTTGCTATCTTACGTAGTATTGGAATGACACCAAAAAGTTTTTATAAAATGATTTGTTTAGAGAGTATTTTCTTTGGCATTTGGTCTTTAATCTTTGGTTTATTAATTTCGACAGGATGTATCAAATTACTGTTTGGTGCAATGAACGTAGGGGTATTACCAAAAGATAAAATTCAATATGAGTATCCCTTTACTTATATGTGGATTACTATTATAGCAGTATTTATTATTGTCTTAATTTCTATGATTTACTCAAGTAAGAAAGCATCCAAAGAAAACATCGTAGATATTTTAAAAGAGGATAGTTTTTAGATAAGAAAAAAATGATATTTGACTATCATTTTTTTTAAAAGAATATAGCTAGTTCATTAAGTGTATCGGCTAAATTAATGATACTATAAATTCCATATAGTACACTAAATATACCAACAATTAAACCTGCGATTGCTAAACCTTTTCCATTACCATTTCCTTTGCTTACTTGTGCAAGTCCAATTCCAGATAAAATTGCACCAACTAAACCAACAATTCCAGCAAAGTTAATAATTAAAGAAGCCATTGAAACAATGAAACCAGAAAGAGCTAATTTATTATTGTCATTGCCATTTCCATTGTTTCCTTTTTTAGAAGTATATTTTCCACATTCTAAACATACTTCGCTATTTTCTTTTAATTCAGCTCCACAATTTTCACAAAATTTTGCCATTTTAAAATACCTCCTTTTTTATAGTATATCATATTTTTTTTATTTTTTGACTGAGATTTTTGTGAATTGAATTGACAGAAGAAAGAAAGTCAGTATATAATTTATATGAAATAGAGAAGGTGTAACAATGAATGAAAATAAAAAAGTTGTAATTGCTATAGCAGTAATAATGGGATCATTGCTCTTATTAATATTAATAGGGTTATTGCAAAAAGATTTAAGCAAACAAAATGATTATAATGATGATAATTCAGGAAATATAACTTATAATGGAAAATATACAACAGATTATGAAAAAGCGTTTGAAGGAGAAGGAAAAAAAGTTTTATTTATAGGTAGTTCTAGTTGTGGAGTGTGTAGTGAATTTACTCCATATATGAAATATTTGAGTGAAGCATATGATTTTACTTATTATTATATTGATGCAGCAACAATGAATACAAATACTTTGGAAACTGTATTAGGAAAAGTAGGAAAGACTTTAGATAATATTGGAACTCCATATATGGCATTTATAGAAAATGGAAAAAAATATGAAGAAGTACAGGGTTATTTATCAGAGTCTGGACTATTTTCAACTCTTCAAAAAAATGGAATTATAGGAGAAGAGGAAACATATACTTCTAGTATTGAAGCTTCATCTGGTTCTAACAATGAAACAAATGAGTATCAAAATTTGACCTTTATTGATTATGATAAGTATAAAGAAATTTATGATTCAAAAGAAAAGGCAATTATTGTATTGGGTCAAACTGGTTGTGGTGCTTGTACAGCTTTTAAACCAGTTATTAATGAAATTGCGAAAGAATATGATTTAACTATTTATTTTGTAAATTTAACAGATTGGACCAAACGAGAAACATATGATTTAATGGGATCTCTATCTTATTTTAAAGAGCGAGAATCGTTTGGGACTCCACTTACTTTAATACTTGAAAATGGGGATAATATAAGTGAACAAGAAGGTCATAATAGTAAAGCAGCAACAATAGAATTTTTGAAAAAAGAAGGCTTTATAAAAGAGAATTAAAAACTAATTCTCTTTTATTGTTATTTGATATATTTTTTGTTTAGCAGTTGGCTTGATATGTGTATCATAATATGCTAATATTTCCATCTCATCTTTAGAAGTTTTCTCTTGTGCTTTTTTTCCTAATAAACATTTTGATTCCCACGACTTTGCAGATAAACCAGCACTTAATAATTCTTCTATTTCTTTTTGATCATCTTCTAATGTTAAAACAGGAAAGAGCAGCTTAATTCCATACTTATCTGCAAGTTCTTCAAAACGTTGTAACATTACAGGTTGTTCAATTAAAAATTTTTGACTCATCCTGGCACCTTCAGCAATATATTTATAACCATAATGTTGTGCAATTGCAATAGCATTTAAATACATTGCACTTCTACAAGAGAGGCATTGTATTTCTGAGTCAATTGTTCCATGACCTATTTCATTTAGCAAAGTAGATTTCCATGTATGAAATAAAGATTGAAATTCTTTTTCAATATTAACGGAAGAAAATTGATATGGAAAATGATAGCCATCAATATTTGATAATGTTTTTTGATAAGTTATATATGGTTTATTTTGGTCACGCATATGGCCATTATCGAAATGTATAAAATGAACTTTATATCCTAATTTTACAAGTCTAACAGCAGCTAATGTACTATCTTTTCCACCTGAATACATAAGTAAGACATCTTTATCTGTTCTAGGAACTTTTAATTTTTTTATTACTGATAATACATTTGGATTAATGAATGTGACAGCACTATGATAACCATAAGGAGTTTCTTCATTTACATCATTATTTTCAGAAGAACTTAGGATTTGATTTTCGGTTTCAGAAATAAAGGTTAGGTTTGCTAACAAATGGTTGAATGTACTTTCTATAGGAAGAGAGTGTTCTTTTAATTGAAAATCCATATCATATAAAAATGTATTTTCTTCGATTTGAAAAAGTGAGTCTGGATCAAAAGCCATTTCAAATAAATTATTCCATTCAGCATTTTTTAGATTAGCGTTAGAATAGAAATTAGTATCAAGAAGTCCATAAAATAGTAGTGTAATAAAAATGCTGATATTGGAGAAAGGCTTTTGATCAAAATAATTTGGTACATGAATAAAATCAATTTCATTATGTATTTTTTCACATAGAAATTTTTCTTTAAATTTAATGATTAATTTAATCCTTTGCATACAATCACCTAATGTTTTTTATTATATCAAAAAAACTTATATTTTTTTATAAGTTTTTATTTTTTTGTTTGATTACTAATATAGTTTTTGAGTTGGTATCCACTAAGACTACCTTTTCCCGTAATTGAAATTGAAACAATTTGTTTTTTGTCATCACACTTTAATGTGTAAACTACTTTTTTATAAAGTTTTTTATCAAATCCATATGTTTCCATTTCTTTATTTGTTAAAGTAATAGCTCCACTTTCTTTACAAATGTCATCTGATGAACTAATTTCAATTAATCTGGTAAGTTGGTCTGCCTTTAACTTCATAATTCCAATTGCTTCTTCTTTGGTATAACGATTTTTCTTTTTTGCTTCTGTTCCTAAATAAATAAAAATAGTAGATAAAATAAGACAAAAGATACTAAATATAATGAGATAAGCAATTTCATGTTTTTTGAAGTGTTCTTTCATATTGTGACCTCCTTATATAATTTTATTATAACTGATTTTATTGGAAAATGCTAGTGTGATATCATATGTTTGAGAATAATATGTGCTTGTTGATTGTAAAAGAATCATTAGAATAACATTAGGTATTTTTTATCTTTTTGTACTTACAATTAATAAGTTTTCAAAAGAACAAGAAAAGATTGTCTGTATTATTCTGATGTTGTTTTCTTTTATTCATACGTATATTCTTAGACTTTGATAGTTTCTAAATTCTTACAAAACAGTAATAAATCTTTGCTTTATTCTATGTTATAATAAATATAACAAAGGAGGTATAAAATGTCAGCATATATAGAACCAATACGATTTGCATTTCTTACATTTCCATTCATAGCCTTTCTTTTTACACTTCCTTATATCTTTCATCAATATCATAAATATGGTTCTATTTTATTTTTCAGAGTAACCATTATATATTCCTTTATTTTATATCTTACTTGTATTTATTTCTTAGTCATTTTGCCACTTCCTTCTATAGAAAGTGTTCGAAATATGACTACAGAATGGGTTCAATTAGTACCATTCGCATTTATTAGAGATTTTGTTTTAAAAAGCAGTTTTATATGGGATGACCCTAGTACATATTTGGAAGTTTTAAAAGAACCTTATTTTTATCAAGTTTTTTATAATATTTTATTGACACTTCCATTTGGAATCTATTTAAGATATTATTTCAATTGTTCTTTTAAGAAAACTTTTTTCTGTACCTTTTTATTAACACTCTTTTTTGAACTTACGCAACTTTCAGGATTATATGGTATTTATCCAAGACCTTATAGATTATTTGACGTTGATGACTTATTTTTAAATACTTTAGGTGGGATTATAGGATATGCCATTACTCCAATCTTTAGTCATTTTTTGCCAAACAGAGAAAAACTTGATACGCTTTCTTATATCAAGGGAAAAAGAATTTCAGTTTTAAGGCGTGGTATGGCAGTTTGGATAGACCTATTTTTAGTGAGTTTATTGACGACTTTATTTGTTATGTTAGGTGTGGAAAATATCTTTTTACAATATGTATTTTCAGTTATTGTGATTTTTATGATTGTTCCTACTATTAGAAAAGGTTATACTTGTGGAAAAAAATGGATGAATATTAAAATAGTAACCATAAATGATGAAGTTCCATGTTGGTATCAGTATTTTATTCGATATGGAATTTTGTATTTGTTTTTATTACCAGCTCCTTATTATTTTATTTTCTTTGTTTCTTTATTGAATCATTTATCAAGGCATTTAAAACTTGTATTTTGGATAGTTGTATTAGGATTTATTATTTTTGCCTTTGTCATGTTTGTTCACTTTCTAATTACGCTATTTACAAAAAAATTATTTTGGTATGAAAAATTGAGTGCTACTAAAAATAGTAGTACAATTGAGGTGGAAGAATGCGAAGAATTGTAGAACCATTATGTGATTGGTATGAGAGCAATAAAAGAGATTTGCCATGGAGAAAGGATACCATCCCTTATCATATTTGGATATCTGAAATTATGCTTCAACAAACTAGAGTAGAAGCTGTAAAAGTCTATTATGAACGATTTATGAAAGAACTTCCAAATGTGGAAGCACTTGCGAATGTGGAAGAGGAAAAGTTATTAAAATTGTGGGAGGGGTTAGGATATTATTCGAGAGCCAAAAATTTAAAAAAGGCAGCGATTAAAATTATGGAAGAGCATTATGGAAATATGCCAAGTACTTATGCAGAAATGATTCAATTACCTGGAATAGGAGATTATACAGCTGGAGCGATTGCTTCTATTGCTTTTCATGAAAAGACTCCAGCAATAGATGGAAATGTTTTTCGGGTAATGATGCGAGTTCAAAATTCTTATAGAAATATTAGTAAACTGTCTACGAAAAAAGAGTTGTTTCAAGAATTAACAGAGATGATGCCAGAAAATCCAGGTATCTTTAATCAAGCATTGATGGAATTAGGGGCAACCGTCTGTATTCCAAATGGAGAACCACATTGTGAAATTTGTCCTTTAAAAGAATTATGTGAATCTTTTAAAAAAGGGACTATGTTAGAACTTCCTGTAAAGGAACTGAAAAAAGAAAAAGAGATAGAAGAATATACCGTTTTTATTTTGCTAAACTATAACAAAGTGGCTATTCATAAAAGACCAAGCAAAGGATTACTTGCTTCTTTATATGAATTTCCAAATGTCAATCAAAAATTAAATGTGGAAGAAGCTTTAAAATATTTAAAAGAAAAAGGATATACCGTTTTAAGAATTTTAGAGATGGAATCATCAAAACATATTTTTACTCATAAAATATGGCAAATGACGAATTACATTGTATATATTGAAGAAATAGAAGATAAAAATGATTGGATTTCAGTAACTACTTTGTTAAAAGATTATGCTTTGCCATCTGCATTTAAAAAGCAATTAGAACTTTTAAAAGAAGAAGTAAGGAATCGATAAGTTCCTTGCAACGATAACAAGTTTGTGTTATCCTTATATTAGATAAAAGGGAGGTCTCTATGAAAGTATTACTTTATACAGAGGGATTAAAACAAATAGAAAAATCTGGATTAGGAAAGGCGATTAAACATCAATTAAAAGCTTTAGAAGAAAACCATATTGACCATACAACAGACCCAAATGATACTTATGATATTGTACATATTAATTTCTATGGTCCAAACTCTTTTGCACTTGCCAAAAAAGCAAAAGACGCAGGAAAAAAAGTGGTTTATCATGCCCATTCAACAGAAGAAGATTTTAAAAATTCGTTTCTTTTTTCAAATCAAATGGCACCTATTTTTAAATGGTGGATTACCAAATGTTATAATTTAGGAGATAAAATTGTTACACCAACTCCTTATTCTAAACGCTTGCTAGAAAGTTATGGAACTATAGATGCGCCAATTGTTGCGTTATCAAATGGAATTGATGTAAGTTTTTTTGAACATGATAATAAAAAAGGACAAGCTTTTAGAGAATTCTATGGATACCAAGAACATGAAAAGGTGATTGTAGGTATTGGTCTTTACATAGAACGAAAAGGAATCTTGGATTTTGTAGAATTGGCAAAACGACTTCCTGAATATAAATTTATTTGGTTTGGATATAGTCCCTTATCCGCAAGTCCTTTAAAAATTAGAGAGGCAGTCAATACAGAATTACCAAATTTACACTTTGCAGGATATGTAGAGTCTACAATGATAAGAGATGCGTTATCTGGTGCTGATTTGTATCTATTTCCAACTTTAGAAGAAACAGAAGGTATTCCTATCATTGAAGCTTGTGCAGCTAAGATTCCATCTTTAATCAGGGATATTCCTGTATTTTCTGAATGGTTAGAAGATGGAAAAAATGTTTATAAAGCGAAAGATATTGATGAATTTGAAGAAAAAATACGAGGAATATTAGAAGGAAAACTGCCATCTTTGGTAGAAGCAGGATACGAAGTAGCAAAAGAAAGAGATTTAAAATTAATAGGAAAAAAACTAATTGAAATTTATGAAAGTGTATTAGATGAAAAAAATGAATAATTTTTTTCTTTTTCATGCAACATTTTTGAATATTCAATTGTTTTATATGTGAGAGGAGTGAATGTATGCATGCCTCTTTGGTACAAAGAGAAGAAGAGTTTATTTTAGTTTACCAAAAATATGTAGATATGGTTTACCGAATTTGCTTTCTATATTTTAAAAATCATTCTGATACAGAAGATGTAGTCCAAAACGTTTTTCTAAAACTATTTACTACATGGCCTTTATTTAAAGATGAAAATCATAGAAAAGCATGGCTTATTGTAACTGCTAGTAATATGTGCAAAAACAATGTCAAACAGTGGTGGAAACAAAAAGTCACAGTAGGTGAATTTGATATTGCTACTCATGAAAAGAAAGATGAAACCTTAGAAACCTTACTAAGCCTTCCTAAAAAATATAAAACTGTTTTGTATTGTTATTATTATGAGGGATATCATACTAGTGAGATAGCAAATATTCTACATATGAAAGAAGCAACTGTAAGGTCTTATCTGCATAGGGGGAGAAGTTACTTGCGTGAACTCTTAGAGGGGGAAAAATATGAAGAATAAAATGTTTATTCAAACTTTAAATAAGGTAGAGCCTGGTAAGAATAAAAAAGATAAGATGTTAGAAAATATTCTTTCTAAAAAAACAAAAACAAAATATTCTATCAATTATGTTTGGAAGTTAGGAATGGTATCGCTTTGTTTTGTTTTCTGTTTCTTAATTGTAAATGGCTTTGAAAAAAAAGAAGTGGGAATTAATCCGACTTCTATAGGTCCAAGAACAGCAATGGAAGAATCAAATGAGTTTTGTTATCAAAATATCTGTTATAAAGAAATAGGGGTTTTGAAGAATAAAGCAGGGGGAAAATATTTAGATACAGTATATGATAACAATAAAAAAGTAATCATTTATCAGGGGGAAGAAAAAGATACGATTATTGTAAAAAAAGAAAACTCTTACTTCTTGTATCAAAAATAGAAAGATAAAATATTGGGAGGAAAATATGAAAAAATTATCTAAAATTGTAGTAGTAATGATGGCATTTGTTATGATGTTATCTATTACTGGATGTGGAGAGAAAAAAGAAAAGAATTTAGAAGGAACTTTATCAGAATTAATGAGAGAACTATATAAAGGTGCTGGTATTAACGAAGAAGAAGACTTTATGTTTTTAGAAGATAAAGAAGTTACTGAAGAAAATTTATCTTACTATTTAGGAGTAAAAGAATTAGATTATAAAGAAGCTTTGGCATCTGAATCTATGGTTGGTTCAACAGCACATTCAATTGTATTAGTTCGTATGAATAAAGGTGCTGATATAGAACAAGCAAAAAAAGATATTAAAGAAAAAGTAGACCCAAGAAAATGGATTTGTGTTGGGGTAGAAGATGAAAATGTTATTGTAGATAACATTGGCGATGTCATTGTGTTAATTATGAATAATGATTATGCAAAAAAATTAAGTGAAAGTTTTAAAGAACTAGGAAAATAAGCCTTCTAAAAAGAAGGCTTTTCTTGAAAGGGGTATCTTATGTTATTTTCAAGTATTTCATTTTTATATTACTTTTTACCACTTTTATTATTTTGTTATTTTATAGTTCCAAATAAGTGGAAAAATATAGTATTACTCATTTCTAGTTTATTCTTTTACTTTTATGGAGAACAGTTACATATATGGGTTTTATTACTTTCTTGTTTTATGAATTATCTATTAGGAATTGTAGTAGAAAAAAGCAATCATAAGAAAGTTATTCTAGTGATAACTGTGGCTATGAACTTAGGATTATTGGGGTATTTTAAATATGTAGATTTTTTTATTGATAATATGAATACAATATTTCAAACCGAATTTGGTTTATTAAAAGTAGTAATGCCAATAGGAATTAGCTTTTTTACATTTCAAACATTAAGCTATGTAGTTGATGTTTATAGAGGAACTGTGAAAGCAAATAAAAACTTTTTGGATTTTGCGACTTATGTATGCTTGTTTCCACAACTAGTAGCAGGTCCAATTGTTCGATATAAAGATGTAGCAGAAGAATTACAATCTAGAAAACATACCATGACTGATTTTGAAAGAGGTATTAGAAGATTTGTAATTGGTCTAGCAAAAAAAGTATTATTAGCCAATGTAATAGGAGAACTTAGCGTTATTTTACTAGAAGCAAATGAAGCTAGTATGGTTGGCTTTTGGGTCATTGCACTTTCTTATACTTTACAAATTTATTTTGATTTTTCTGGATATAGTGATATGGCAATTGGATTAGGAAATATGTTTGGATTTCATTTCTTAGAAAATTTTAACTATCCTTTGATAGCAAAATCGGTAACCGATTTTTGGAGACGTTGGCATATTTCTTTATCTAGCTGGTTTCGTGATTATGTTTATATTCCATTAGGTGGAAACCGTGTTTCGAATGGAAAGTGGATTCGAAATATTCTTGTAGTGTGGTTTTTAACTGGGTTCTGGCATGGAGCAGCTTGGAATTTTATCATATGGGGAATTTATTTTGCGATACTTTTGGTTTTAGAAAAGAAAATATATGGAAAGTTTTTAGAAAAACATAGGACATTTGGTCATTTCTATACTGTGTTTTTAATACTCATTAGTTTTGTTATTTTTAATGTAAGTTCAGTGAATGATGGAATATTATTTTTTAAAAACATGTTTGGATTAGGAGGCTTGCCATTTGTAACAGTGGAAACTAGTTATTATATAAGAAGTTATATTGTAGTTTTGGTAATTGCACTCATTGCTTCTACTCCAATATTAACCAATATGCTTCATAAATTAAAACAAAAGAAAGGATTGAATCTATTCTTAAATGGAATAGAACCATTTTATTATGTTGCACTTTTACTGATTGTAACTGCCTTTTTAATAGATAGTTCTTTTAATCCATTTTTGTATTTTAGATTTTAGGTGAAAATATGAAAGAAAAAGTAACAATTGTTTTATTTTTAAGTATTATTTATGGATTCTTTCTTTTCAATTTTATCATGAAGGATGAAGAACTATCGTTTGAAGAACGCAGGCATCTAAAACAGTTTCCAGAGATAACGATTTCTACTGTATTAGATGGAAGTGCATTCAAAGAATTTGAAACATATACGTTAGACCAATTTCCATTTCGGAATACCTTCCGAAGTTTAAAAGCAAATGTAGAATATTCTATGTTTCAAAAGTTAGATAATAATGGAATTTATATAAAAGATAATAAAATATTTAAAATGGAATATCCATTAAAAGAGACAAATATAAAACTTTTTACAAAGAAAGTAAATCAGATTTATGATAAATATTTGCAAGGAATGAATGTTTATTATATGGTAATTCCAGATAAAAACTATTATGTAGAAGATGAGCATCTTAAAATGGATTATGAGAACTTATATAAACTTGTAAGAGAAAATATGAAAGAACTTTCTTATATAGAAGTACGCGACTTACTTTCTTTAGAACATTATTATGATACAGATACACATTGGAAACAAGAGAAAATTATTCCAGTAGCACGTAGATTAGAAGAAACAATGATTGGGAATGTTTCTAATCATCAATATGAATTTCAAGAGTATAAACCTTTTTATGGGGTTTACTATGGACAAGCAGCAATTGGAGGAAAAGGAGAAACGTTAACATATTTGACAAATGAAGTAATTAGTCAAGCCTTTGTAGAAAATAAAACAGATTTATCTTTCCATGAAGTATATAATCTAAAAGAACTTGGGAAAATGGATTCTTATAATGTATTTTTGTCAGGTTCAACCCCTTTTATAACAATTCAAAATGAAAAAAATAAAAGTGGAAGAGAACTGGTGATATTTAGGGATTCCTTTGCTAGTAGTTTAACGCCATTATTAATAGAGAGTTATTCTAAAATTACGCTCATTGATTTACGATATATGGGAGCTTCTAAATTAAATGAAGTCATTACATTTGAAGACCAAGATGTTTTATTTCTTTA
Organism: uncultured Mycoplasmatota bacterium; assembly: GCA_947426265.1. Classification (GTDB taxonomy): domain Bacteria; phylum Bacillota_I; class Bacilli_A; order RF39; family UBA660; genus MGBC102946. The sequence goes on from CANEDJ010000009.1 coordinate 24,583, forward strand.
TAGTACCATGGTAATTAATCAAAGCGTTATGTTAAAAGATTAAAGAAAATTATATTTATAAAAAAGAAAAAAGTGCTAATAAAAATGGATTATTAGCGCTTTTTTTGTATCAAAAATACAATGTTTGAAAGTTTATGAAAATATATTTACATATTACATTCTAATAGTTATAATGATAAAGTGGAGTACTTAATTGCGTTGTGCTGTCCTTCTAGGAGGGACTTGATAATATGAGAAAAGATAATGTCATATCAACATTGATTGTAATCAATTTTATAGAAGTTGTCTTAGTATTTATTTTAGTATTATTTGTCTTAAAAAATAACTAAAAATTATCAGGGGATTTTGGTCAAACAAAAACAAGCACCAAAAGATTGAAATAACGTGCTTGTTCTATCCAAAAAATAGGACAGTACTTAATTTCATAATTAAGTATCTCCATTTTTTTATGAGAGTTCTCTCATAGTTACATTATAACACATATCTAGTTTATTGTACAACTGGCTTTTTAATAAATGTAAAATAATGAATTTCGAAATAGGATTTCTGTTATAAAATATGATTAAAAATAAGGAATCTGTTTCATGATTGGAAAGTTTTATAAGCTTTTGATATCAAAAATACAATGTTTAGAAGTTTATGAAAATATATTTACATATTACATTCTAATAGTTATAATAATAAACTGGAGTACTTAATTGCGTTGTGCTGTCCTTCTAGGAGGGGCTTGATAATATGAGAAAAGATAATGTCATATCAACATTGATTGTAATCAATTTTATAGAAGTTGTCTTAGTATTTATTTTAGTATTATTTGTCTTAATAAATAACTAAAAATTATCAGGGGATTTTGGTCAAACAAAAACAAGCACTAACCTTGAAACAACGTGCTTGTTCTATTAAAAAAGATAGGACAGTACTTAATTTCATAATTAAGTATCTCCGTTTTTTTATGAGAGTTCTCTCATAATTACATTATAACATATTTTATTTGGTATGTGCAAATTTATAATTTTGGATTTATGATAAAAGTAGAATTGTTGATAAATTGATAGTGAGTATAAAAGTGAATTTGTCTAGATAGACGAAATAAGGATTCATCTTTGCCTTTACATTCTAACATAATATCTACATCTGTATTATAAATGGAAAGGATTTCCAAAAAGGAAATGAATTTGTGAGCATCAATAATTATATTGTGTGCTCTTTTTTCTTTTTGACTTTTTGGAGAAGAAAAATGCATTTTAGGAGATAAAGATGTATCTTTCCATGTATTTAAAATACGTTCTAAAATTGGTTTTATATCTTTTTTTTCATGATTACAAAGATGATGATGATAATCTAAAACCATAGGAATGTGGAGTAATTCACATAATTTTAAAGTTTCTTCGGCTGTAAAAGTTTTATCATCATTTTCAAGTAGAATCATTTTTTGAATTTCTTTAGGAAGCATTTTATAAGTATCATGGAATCGTTTCATTGCACTTTCCTTATTAGGGGTGCTACTTCCAATATGTAATACCACATGTCCTTCAATGCCTATTGCTTGATAAACGTCATATTGAAACTTTAACATTTTGATACTTTGTTCCACAATATCCTGATTGACACTATTTAATACGCAGAATTGGTCAGGGTGGGAATCTATTCTCATGTTATGTTTTTTGATAAAATTGCCAATTTTTTGCCATTGTTCTAAAAAAGGCGTGATGTAGTCAAAATGGACATCTTTATGTGTAGCTAAAGGAATTAAATTGTGACTGAATCTAAAAAAGAAAATTTTATTTTGAAGATTGTATTTTAAAACTTTCAATAGATTGTCTAAATTTGTATGAATAATGTTTTTCAATTTTGCTGATTGTTCTTCTTTTTGAAGCTTTGAGTAATGAGTATAAGTAATGGTGTGATTATAACTAATGTCATCTATTGTTTTCGCAATTGCCACATATCCAAGTCTTATTTTCATAGAAATCACCATTTCTAATATGCTCTAAAAAAGATATTCTAATCATGCGCAAAAAAACATATACTTTTTTAGGTGATACCATGACTCCAGAAGAAATAAAAAAAGAAATGAAGTTAAAACGTAGTAGAAATTTAGAACCCAAAAAAGAATCAAAAAATATTGGAACAGTTATTATAATAAAATTTTTTATTACAATTTTATTGACACTAGGGATTCTGATTGGCCTAAAACAGTCTAAAGACTTTAAAAAAGTTTTTTATGAACAAGTTTATGATACCAATTTTACTTTTGCTTATGTAAATAATGTCTATCAAAAATTATTTGGAAGTCCGATTCCTTTTTCTGAATATTTGAAAGAACCAGTAAAAGCAACCTTTAAAGAACAACTTGTGTTTAAAAAAGAAGAAGCCTATAAAGATGGGGTAAAACTTACAGTGGATGAGCATTATTTGGTTCCTGTTAAAAATAGTGGTCTAGTTGTTTTTATTGGAGAAAAAGAAGGATATGGAAAAACAGTCATTGTAGAACAAATGAATGGAACCGATTTATGGTATGGGGGATTAAAAGAAATCAATGTAAAATTATATGATTATGTAGAAGAAGGAAGTCTACTTGGTGAAGTAGAAAAAAATAATTTATTTTTAGTATTTAAAAAGGAAGGTAAGGTTCTTAATTATCAAGAATGTATGTAGGGTAGAAGTTCATCCCTTTTTTTATGTCGTTTCTTTTTTCACACTTATTACAGGAAATTTTAAAAGTTTCACACTTTTTATGGCAATTTTACTTTTCCATGAACTGGGACATATTTTGATGGCACTTTATTTTAAGTGGCATATAGAAAAAGTAAAACTTTATCCATTTGGAGCACTTACATTATTTGAAGAACATTTGAATAAACCAATCAAAGAAGAAATGATGATTGTATTAGCGGGGCCTATTTTTCAACTATTTTTTTATCATCTTTTTTCTGGTTTAAATTGGAATCATTTTAAAGAATTTCATTATTGTTTGCTCTATTTTAATTTACTTCCAATTATTCCTTTGGATGGTTCTAAAATAGTGATGCTCTTTTATCAATATTTTTTCTCTTATTGGCGAAGTTTTTATTTTCTATTTTATATATCCATTTTAACGCTTCCTCTTTTATTTTTCCAATTTGGATTTTCTTTGGTATTGCTTTTAATTTTGCTCACTTTATTTATGGACATGGTAGAATTTTTTCAAACTAGGAATTTTTGTTTTAGAAAATTTCTGTTGGAACGAATATTATATCGATTTGCTTTTTCTAAACGTAAAGTCATTCATGATGGAAATATCAAAAAAATGAAACGGGATACCAAACATCTATTTTATCAAAAGGGTCACTTTGTAAGTGAAGAGACTTACTTACAAAAAATGTTTGACTTTAAAGGGAAAGCGTGGTAAAATTTATAAATGTGTAGAGCCTCACTCTACAACCGCACTGAGATAGGTTTTAAACACATTGTGTACCTTAAAGGCGAGTCTTAGAAAATGTTAGGAGGTTAAAAATGAAAGCAGTAATTGAAACTGGTGGAAAACAATACTATGTTGAAGAAGGAACTGTACTTTACATTGAAAAAATTGATGAAGAAAGTGGTTCAAAAATCAAATTTGACAAAGTATTAATGGCAAATGGTGTTGTTGGACATCCATATTTATCAAATGTAGAGGTAACTGGTGAAATTTTAAAACATGGTAAAAGTAAAAAAATAAAAGTGTATAAATATAATGCAAAGAAAAATTACCATAAAACTCAAGGTCACCGTCAACCATATACAAAGGTAGAAATTAAAACAATTAAATCTAAATAATTATGATAAAAGTAACTGTAGCAAAAGATAAGATTAAAGTGTTTGGTCATGCTGGATATGAAGAAGCAGGAAAAGATATTGTTTGTGCATCTGTATCTAGTATTGTTACAACAACAATCAATGCAGTAATAAGAATAGAGGAAGATTCTATTGCTTATGAAGAGAAAGATGGAATGGTTATTATTGATATTCTAAAACATACTTCCATTACTGATACTTTAATTTTAAATATGGTAGAATTATTAAAAGAATTAGAGAAGGAATACTCTAAATATATAAAAATTTCATAAGAGGAGGTGTTCTGAGTGGAAAAATTAATGCAATTAAATATACAATTATTTGCCCATAAAAAAGGTCAAGGTTCAACAAAAAACGGTCGTGATTCCATTGCGAAAAGATTAGGCGCAAAAGCGGCAGATGGAGAATTTGTAACTGGTGGTTCAATTCTTTATCGTCAAAGAGGAACAAAAGTGTATCCAGGAAACAATGTAGGTATTGGTAGTGATGATACTGTTTATGCAAAAGTAGATGGATATGTAAAATTTGAACGTGTTGGCAGAAGTAAAAAGCAAGTAAGTGTTTATCCAAATAGATAGGATGTAAAGAGAAACCAAGAAGCCGTTGCTTTTTGGTTTTTTAAATGATATACTTTAGTTGTATAATAATGAAGGGAGGCTAAACCTATGTGGAAATGGTTAAGAGGTCTTTTAATCTGGGGGTAGTTGAGTTTTTACTTTATTGTTAATACATCATATTGGGAAAACTTTTAGATGGTGGTTTCTATCTAAGAGTTTTTTCTTTACGTCAAATAGCGAAAAAATTTTTTGAATCATTTTAGAATTGTTATCATATTTGATATAATAAAAATATCATAATGTGAGGTGAGTGTATGAATAAAACAGATTTGGGAAAAAACTGTTTGATTAGTATTAGTGTTATTTTGCTTTACTTTTTTTGGCCAACTGTATTAAAAGCTTTTTGGGAAACATTTGGTGGAGGAACATCAGTAACACTTGGAATGTTTATTTATAACGTAGTTGGATATGCTATTTTAGTTGGGATTTTGGTGGCAATTTATTATAAGCCACTAAAAGAAAATTGGATAAAATTTTGTAAAGATAAGAAAAAAATAGTATCTATTTTAAAATATACTGCCATTCTTTTTATTGGAGTTTTGATTTGTAATTCTATTTTGAAATATGTATTTGATGTTGGTGTAATAGAAAATGAAGCTGACTTATTGGTACAGTTTGAAAAATCGCCAATTTGGATTTTACTGATGGTAACGATTTATTATCCAATTGTTGAAGTGATTGTATTTCAAAAAACGATTCGTCAAGTAATAGAAAAGCCTTGGATATTTATTTTTGTAAGTTCTATTTTCTTTGGTTACTTTAATATTGCATTTTCTAAAATTACATTGGAGACTTTGTTAGGAACTTTGCCTTATATATTCTTAAATGCTGTTTTGGCGTTTAGTTATTATAAAAAGGATAATATTATGGTACCAATTGGGACAAAAATGCTATATAATTTGGTAGTTACAATTATAAGTTTTCTATAGTAGAGGAGGAACTTGCATATGAAGTTAGAGATGTTTCAAGGAGAGGCTTTAAAAATATTAGATAGCCAAGTAGAGTCGTTAACAGTGCAGGTTGGTGCTATTGCGGGAAATGCAAATAATGCGACAAATTTGAATTATGTTATCATAGGATTAGTGGTTGTCATTATTGTTTTAATTGTGATAACCTTATTAGGAAATAAGAAGTAGTTTATCATTTTGATAGCTATTTTTTTTATGTTTTTTAGTGTATAATAATAGCATTGGAGGCGAAAAGTATGTTTGTAGATGAAGTCATATTAGAATTATTAGCTGGAAATGGTGGAGATGGCTGTATGGCTTTTCGCCGTGAAAAATATGTGGAAATGGGAGGCCCTTATGGAGGAAATGGTGGAAAAGGTTCTGACATCATTTTTGAAGTAGATGAAGGATTGAATACATTACTAGATTTACGTTATAAAAGATTAATCAAAGGAACTAAGGGTGAGAATGGAGAAGGAAAAGGAAAACATGGAGCGGGAGCAGCAGATATTGTTATTAAAGTACCTCCAGGAACTGTAGTAACCGATTTAGAAACTGGGTTTGTGGTTGCAGATTTGACTCAGAAAAATGAGCGTGCAATTATTGCCAAAGGTGGTCGTGGTGGAAGAGGGAATATTGCATTTGCGACTCGCTCCAATCCAGCGCCATCTTTTGCAGAAAATGGGGAACCAGGAGAACAAAGAAAAGTAAAGGTAGAATTAAAATTGCTTGCAGATGTTGGGTTAGTAGGTCTTCCTAGTGTAGGAAAATCCACATTTATTTCTAAAATTTCTGCAGCTCGCCCTAAAATAGCAGAGTATCATTTTACGACTTTAAAACCAAATTTAGGGGTTGTAAAAACGAAGGATGGCAGAAGTTTTGTCGTTGCTGACCTTCCTGGGTTAATTGAAGGGGCCTCTTTAGGAGAAGGACTTGGGGACCGTTTTTTAAAGCATATTGAAAGAACAAGAATTATTGCTCATATTGTAGATATGGGTTCTGTAGAAGGTAGAGACCCAATTGAAGATTATCAAATTATTAATAAGGAATTGCAAAGTTTTCATGAAAAAATGATGGAAAAACCACAAATTGTGATTGCCAATAAAATGGATGTAGAAGGAGCAGAAGAAAATTTAAAACGTTTTATGAAACAGATAAATGTTCCTATTTATCCAATTTCAGCACTTATGAATAAGGATATTGATAGTGTACTTATTGCGTTAGCTGATTTATTAGAAACAATTCCAAAACAACCTCTTTATGAAGAAAATAAATTTGAGAGTCATGTTTTATATAAATTCAAAGAAGAAAAACCATTTTCAATTGAAAATGCAGGAAATGGAGTTTGGATAGTAAGAGGAGAAAAAGTAGAGAAATTGCTTCGTATGACCAAATTTAATACAGATGAGTCAGCACTTCGTTTTGCGACAAAGCTTCGTAAGATGGGAATTGATGAAGAGCTTAGAAAATTAGGGGCATTAGAAGGAGATACCATTCGTATTTTAGATTTAGAGTTTGAATATAAAGAATAAAAAGGGTAGAAAGGATTTTATGACAGAATTAGAAAAATATCAAAGGTTATTATCAGAAGATTATCCATATTTTATTGATAAATATTTGGCTTTGGAAATTATGCAGAAATTAAAGACAAGAGGACAATTTTGTGGAGCCGATTATACAAAATTATTTCCTGTCAGGTATCGTTATTCTAGATATGACCATTCTATTGTGAGTGCTTTAATGACGTGGCATTTTACCCATTCAAAAAAACAAACAATAGCAGCTTTGTTGCATGATTTAGAAATGCCTACTTTTAGTCATTGCATTGATTATGTAAAAGGGGATTATGAAAAACAGGAAAGTGCTGAATTGAATTTGAAAGATATTTTACTATCTTCTAGAGCATTATTATCTTGTTTAAAAGAAGATGGAATTTCTGTCACTGATATGATTCCAATCGCACAATATTCAGTTGTTGATATTGAGCGCCCTGGAATTTGTGTAGACCGATTAGATGGGGTTTTGCACACGAATTTAATTTGGTTACAGACATGGGAATTATCTGATATAAAAAGAGTATATGATAACATGAAACCTATGATGAATGAAAGTGGAAAAACAGAGATTGGGTTTTCTTCAGTAGAAGCAGCAGAGTATTTTTATAAAGGTGCTTATACATATAGTATTGTATTACAACAAAATGAAGATAAATTAATGATGCAATTAATTGCTGATGTTTTAAAGGGTTTAGTTCAAAATGGATTGATAAATGTGGAAGATTTCTATCATTTAAGCGAAGAAGATATTATAAGAGTGATTAAACAAAGTGAGTGGAGTTCTTTATGGGATACTTTTAATCAACTAACACAGATTGAAAGGAGTGAAACTATTCCTGAGAATCCTCTTTATATGATAGAAAGCTTTAAAACAAAAAAGAGATATGTAATCCCTTTATGTGAATATCATGGAAATATTGTAAGATTAAATGTGATTTCAAAATCATGTCAAGATTTATTAACTAGTTATCAAAACTATCAAGATTCTAAATATGCTTATATTAAGAAAATTTAAAAATATTATTTTGGATATTTGGAAGATAATTCGCATCAAATTCATAAGTATAATATCCATTTTTAACTGGTTTTATAATTCTCCAAGGTTTTACAACTTTTTTTAGTAGAATTTCATGATTTTTGTTGGTAATAATTACTAAAATGGGAATTCTCATAAAAAAGGTATGAATACTGTTACAATGTGGAAAACAAAGCGGCTTTTTGACAGTCTTTTGAAACATAAGACCTAGAAAGCGGGAATGGAAAGAAGTACAATAAATAATCGTATTATTTTTAGTTGACATATTATCACCATGTTTACTATAACATAGAAAAAAATATTTGACAAATATCTTAAAAAAGTATAAACTTAATATAGAGTAATGGGAGGTAAAGAAGTATGAAAGGATTGAATCAAAGAGGTCAAGCATTGGTTGAATATTTATTGATTATTGCAGTCATTAGTGTTGTAGTCATTAGTATTGTAAAATTATTTGGTGGTTATTTGCAAGATTCTATGACAAAGTCCTCATGTTCTTTACTAGATAAAGTTTATGTGGAAGGTGCGAAACCAGGAGAAGGTCAATGTGTAGATAAATAAGCGAAAGCTTATTTTTTTTATAAGTATTTATCGTAGTATTCTTCTAAAGTTAAGTTTTCTTCATAAATGATTTTTGCGATTTCAGTTCCTACATAACGATAATGCCAAGGTTCATATTTAAAACCAGTAATTTTTTCTTTTCCTTTTGGATATCTTAAAATGAACCCATATAGATGAGCATTTTCTTTCATCCAAGGAAATTCTAAAGAATTTTCAAAATCATCATAATCATCATTTGAACCTGCTACATCAACAGCCAACCCTGTTTGATGTTCAGAATGTCCAGGCTTTGCAGAACATTCTAAGGCATATTCTTTTCCTTTGGTAGCTGTGTATTCCTCAAATAGTTTTTTCTGATAATGGAAATCTCTATAAGTAGAAGTTGCAATAATTCGATATCCTAAAATAGAGGCATCTTTGCTTAAAGCTTCAAAAGCATCTTTTGCTTCTTTTCTAAGTTGTTTATTTTCATATGCATAGAAATTGGAAATGGTTTCTAAATCATTGGGAACATAATTTTCATTTAATTGATAGGTTTTATTGACTAGGACAACAAAAGAGTCAGGATTGTCAACTGGTTTGACATTTTTATAAAAACTATTTCCAAACAAATCGATATCTTTGGTATAGAATAGTAAAATTAAAATCACAATGACAATATAAATCGCATATTTAAATGTTTTTTCATTCATAGTAATCACCAATATATTATATGCGAGAAAGAAAAAAATAGGAGCAAGTCCTATTGAATATAATAAGCATAATATTCTTCATATGTTAATCCTGAACTGTAAATTTTAGAGGCTGTATCAACTCCTAAGTAGCGATAATGCCAAGGTTCATATTGATATCCTGTCAGTTTTTCTTTTCCTTTTGGATATCTTAAAATAAATCCATATAAATGGGCATGTGATTTTATCCATTTGAATTCTTTGGTATTTTCAAATGAAGCAAGTGATTTTCCAGGACCACTTACAATATCAGCTGCAAGACCAGTTTGATGTTCTGAATATCCAGGACGAGCAGAGTAGGTATCTGCAAGTTCTTTCCCATCTTTGGCACTATAATTGTTGTATAATTTATTTTGGGTTTGATAGCTTCTATATGGAGATGTAATATAAAGAGTCAAGCCTTCCTTTTTCGCATCATCTGCCATTTTCTTAAATGCATCATAAGCTTCTTTTTGAAGGTACTGTTGAACTCCATATTTTGCTTCAATTTTGACCATATTATCTGGTTCATAATCTTTATCAAGAGCATAATATTTATTTACTAAAATCAAAGTATTTTTTTTTAAATCTGCATTTTTGGTATTTGTATAATAATCATAATCCAAATTGCTGTTGACATAGGAAATTGTTGTATTCACTTTTGTATTATGTTCTTCTTGGTATTTCATGTAACGACTTAAATTTTCTTTTATGAAATATTTAGATGCAAAAAATTCTTCGATCGATTCATCATATTTCATAGTCACTGTATCAATATCTTGATTGACAAAAGAAATGATTTTGCTAATATCAATAGAAGGATTTTCGGATTTATAAGCAATATATCTTTTTAATCTGCTTGGCTCAAAATTCTTATCTTCAAAAAAATCCATAATTTGTTCTGTAATTTCAATGTTTTCATCTTGTAAATTATGATTGACAATCATAATTAAGATATCAAATTCTAAAGTTTCGTTTTCCTTGTAGAAGTTTAAATATTTTGAAAATTTAGACACTTGAAAAGTTTTTTGCTTGATGAGAGGATATAAAACTTTGTTTTTTAGAAAATATTCTTGGTCTTGTTTCGAAAGGGTTTGTATCCATTTTACTTCCGTTTCTGAAAAGTTTTTTAAATTAGAAGTAAAGGTTTTTTTTGTTAAAAACATAAAACCAACAACGAAAAGAAGTGCGACTGCGCTTATTATCATTATATTTTTTTTCTTTTTCATAATTTCACCTAATTTATTATATCGTATAATTAAAAAATAGGGAATTCCCTATTTTAAATAAAAGCCATAATATTCGTCAAATGTAATTCCTTTTTCATAGATTTCTGTAGCTGTGTCAATTCCAACATAACGATAGTGCCATGATTCGTATTTGTAACCTGTGATAGCTTCATTTTCTTCTCCTTTTGGATATCGTAAAATAAAACCATATTTATGTGCATTTTTACTCATCCAAGTAAATTCTTCGGTTTCTTCAAAATTAGCCATTGGTTTAGAAAAAGAGGAAACATCGATTGCTAAACCTGTTTGGTGTTCAGAGTGACCTGCATGAGCAGCGTATTCATCAGCAAATTTTTTCCCATTTGTTCTTTTATATCCCTGATATAAATTGTCTTGCCATTCATAGTCTCTGTAAGAAGAATTAATGACGATGGTATATCCTTCTTTTTTAGCAGCATTGAATAATCGAATGAAAGCACTATAAGCTTCTTCTCTTAAACTATTATTATCATAAGCATAGATTGCAGAACATGGTACCAAATCTTCTGGCTTATAATCTTTTTCTAATACATAATGCTTGTTGACCAAAAGGAGTAAGTCTTTTTTTGTATCTGCTTTTTCTGTATTTGTATAAAATTCATAATCTGCATTCGCGTTTACAATACTAACCGCATATTCTGTTGTAACACTCTCTTTAATTTTTTCTTTGGAATCAATATAAGATAGGTAACGTTCTAATTGGTCAAATTGAAAATACTGTTCTTTTAATAATTTAGGGATTGCTTCATGATACTCTCTTTTTAAAATTGTTTTTAGTTCTTTCTCTTTGGTGGATTCTAAAATTATTTTTACATCATCTTTTTTATAACCGATTTTTTCTAATTTGTATTCATTGGTATTTTTTAGTTTAATGTCTCTTGTTATTCCAAATATCCCAACAAAAACTGCTATAATAATAGCTACAAGAATAATAATGCGGTCATATCTAATTTTTAGCTTCTTTTTTGTCATATGCTTCACCATTTTCATTATACTATAGATTAGAAGAAATGTACAAATAAAATATACTTACATTTTAGTAATTAAAATAGGTTCATATATTTTATTTTATCTACAAAAAAATACATATTTTTTATTTTGTTTCATAGTTTTAAATAGAGGTGGAACATGAAAAAGTTAATTCTTTTATGTATGTTTTTATTCGTAGTACCAATTTATCAAGTAAGAGCAGATGAAGTTGCTTTGGCTCCAAATGCAAAATCGGCAATTATGATAGAAGCTAGTACAGGGACCATTTTATTTGAAAAAAATGCACACGAAAAGTTAGCCCCTGCTTCTATGACTAAGATGATGTCGATGTTACTCATTGTAGAAAGTATTGATAAAGGCATGATTAAATGGGATGATATGGTAACTGTTTCAGAAAATGCATCTGGAATGGGAGGAAGTCAGATTTTACTTGAAACCAATGAACAGATGAGTGTGAAAGATTTATTTAAAGGAATTGCAGTTGCAAGTGGAAATGATGCGGTAGTAGCAATGGCTGAAAAAATAGCAGGGACAGAGGATAATTTTGTTTCTATGATGAATAAAAGAGCAAAGGAATTGGGTCTTAAAAATACCAATTTTAAAAATCCACATGGGTTAGAAGAGGCCAACCATTATTCTAGTGCTTATGATATGAGTGTGATAGCAAAAGAGCTTGTAAAACATGAAGAAATTTTAGAGTATACTTCTATTTATGAAGATTATTTAAGAAAAGGAACAAATCGAGAATTATGGTTGGTTAATACAAATAAACTTGTTCGTTTCTATAAAGGTGTGGATGGACTTAAAACTGGTTATACAAAAGAAGCGGGTTATTGTTTAACCGCAACAGCTAAAAAAGATGGCATGAGAATTATAACAGTTGTTATGGGAGAAGAAGATAGTAAGATTAGACAAAAAGAGACGACTGAGATGCTTGATTATGCATTTTCTCAATATGAAGTAGAAAATTTACTTTCAACAAAAAGTGAACTTGGAAAAGTAGAAATAGAAAAAGGAAAAAGTAAATATATTACAGTAGTTCCATCAGAAAACGTTTCTTTATTACATAAAAAAACGGAAGAAAAGAAAACAGCAACTTATGAATTGCATTTAGGGAAAATAAAAGCTCCAATAAAAAAAGGAGATGTGGTTGGTTCTTTAGAGATTAAAGAAGATTCCAATGTTATAAGAAAAATTTCTGTAACAGTAAATGAAGATATCAAAAAAGCGAATTTTATTGACCTTTATTTACGATATTTGAAAGATATTTTAAGTGGTGAGATAGCTTTTTAGAGAAAATCAGACTATAATGTTTGGTTTTTTTGTATGTAAGGAATTATCAAAGTTTTAAAATGTAGGAAGGTCAAGTCAAACGTCGTAGTTAGGAGTATATATGGATAATTCTTATCAACTAGATATATTAAAATATTAATAAACGAATCATTAAATATGAAAACAAGCTAACTGCAATAGAGGATTGTTTCAGTCTCGAACAATATCAAACCCAAACACGAAAGGCAAATAAAAAAATATCTGATTGAAAGAAAAATCGAGATATTATAGTAGAAAGTAATGTTATTTTAGATAATATAGATAAAGAATTAATTAAGGTATCATTTATTTTTTCTAATATATGGAATCAAATAGATTCATAAAATAAAAAGAATTTTATTGAAAGATTTGTAAATGAAATTAAGCTTGAAGGTGAAATCGAGGAAATAATATTATTGTGATTTATTTAGTATTTTAGAAATTGAAAATTTAAGAAAAAATTCATCATTAATTTTTGTGTTCTAAGACCTATAGTAATATTGTTTCAACGTAAGCATATCTCCTTTATATTTCTTAAATATATGCCGAAAGAGTTTCTAAAAGTCTAAAAAAATGGTATAATAATAATATTTAAATAAAGGAGGAGTTATGGTGGAAGAACAACAATTTAATAGCGAATTAAATGAATACAAAATAGTTGAAACTAAACAAGATGGTTATACGAAACAATTGTATTGGAATTTGGCAATAGGCTTACAACAAGTGGATGGATTAACTCCTTCAGAATATTTATTAGACCTTTCTAAAAAACATATTGATGGTAAAATTACAAATGAAGAATTAGAAATAATGTTAAAACAATACTATTCTACGAAAAATACCAGTGATAAAAGAATCAGTGAAGAAAAGGAATGCGATTTAGTTTCAGCAAGAATTGTTGAGCTTATAAGTGAAAATACATTTTCTTTACACCCAACATCAATGAAGGTAATTCATAAATATTTATTTGATGGGATTTATGATTTTGCAGGAAAGTACAGAACCTATGATATTACTAAAAATGAAGTGATTCTTAATAGCGATAGTGCCCACTATTTTTCACATATGCAAATAGAAGAAGCATTAGATTATGATTTTAATGAAGAAAAAAAATATGATTATTCTAATCTTTCCCTAGAAGATGTTGTAAAGCATATAGCAACATTTACATCTAGAATTTGGGAAGTTCATCCTTTTGGAGAGGGAAACACTAGAACAACTGCTGTTTTAATTGTTAAATACCTAAGGAGTTTAGGATATAAAGTAGATAATAATTTATTTAAAGAACATTCTGTATATTTTAGAAATGCACTTGTTAGAAGTAATTATAGTAATCCTTTTAAAAATATTTCAGCAACAGAAAAATACTTAATAAAATTTTATGAAAATCTTTTATTAGGAACAAAACATGAATTAAGGTCAAGAGAATTGATGATCGAGGAATTATTTAAGGAAAAAGAAAACGAAGAATAATTTATCCACTTGTTATATAACCTCTTGAAATTAGTTCTTTATCAAAATCTTTAAATAGTTCATTTATAATTTCCTTATCTTCTTTAGAAAGGTGTGCTGAATTATTGTTAATAACTTTTTTATTCCATTCTGATAAATTATTAAGGTATTTTTCATCAGTAGGATTATTTAGCTTACTAGTTGTTATTAAATTTAAATAGTCTTCCTCATTATAATTATAGATAAATGAAATTGTTAAAATAATATTTAATATATCAATTGTTTTGACAATAAATAGTAAATCGTCATCTATTTTCTTATTTTGCTTGGTATATAAAAAATCGAACAGTAAGAAAATTATAAAATTTGTAATACTACAGTATGAATATTGAATATTTCTAAATTCCTTATTCTGTTCAATATTTTTTGTTAACACTTTGATAGAAGTATGGTGATCAATTTTAGCAACATAATTATAAATTTGTGTTAAAAAGTCGTTTTCTTTTGATATTTCTTCATTTACTATAGAAAAAATCCTTTCATTATTAGTGATTAAATATTTTCTAAAATCACTAGGGTAATTTTTGGAATTAATATTAATTGCACTATAATCATAGTTTTGACAAATAAAACTTAAACAATCTTCCATAAATCCTTTTGCTTGTCTGCAACCTTTAACTAAATTTCTATTATAAAATAACTTATTTATTTCTATAAATTCATCCCTTATATCATTAAGTTCAATATCTGACTTATTATTATAATCAGCAAAAAATTTATCAAATATTTCAATTACTAAAATATTGTTAAGGGTTTTTACAAGATTACGAATATTTTTATCAAACTTCATAGCACTATTCCAGGCAACTTCGTTTCCAAATATTTTTATAAATTCTTTCTTTTTCATATTTCGCTCCCACATAGTAAATATTATATCATACGAAAAGAAATCTTATATGAATTGGATTTCTTTTATATTGGCTTTGTCATCATAAACATCTAAATCAATATATTTGATAAATTGGTTAATAAAAGAATTGTGAGAACTAATATCTAAATTATCTCAGTTTTTTCTTAAATCAACGATTATATCTTTTATATCATCAATTGGTATTTCTTGTAAGTTGTTTATAGAATTATTAATTGTTTCTTTTGTTCTATCAATATTCTTAATCATTTCCTGATAGTCATTACTAGATAATTGTTTATCTATAAATAATTGTTATAATCTCTTTCTTTAGCTGATAATGATGCAAAAGTAATGGATTATAATGAGAGTGTCAAAGAAAAAGTGAAAAGCTATAAATAGCTTTTTATTTTACTTTGAAAAAGAATTCCTGTATAATAAAAAGCGGTGAGAAAGCATGAAGCAAGAAAACATTAGAAACTTTTCTATTATTGCTCATATAGACCATGGAAAGAGTACTTTAGCAGACAGAATTTTGGAAGTAACTGGTGCAATAACAGAAAGAGAAAAACAGGACCAACTGTTAGATAGTATGGATATTGAAAGAGAACGTGGTATTACAATTAAATTGAATACGGTTCAGTTAAATTATCATTATAAAAATGAGGATTATGTTCTTCATTTAATTGATACCCCAGGACATGTTGATTTTAGTTATGAGGTTAGTAGAAGTTTAGCAGCTTGTGAGGGTGCTATTTTGGTTGTGGATGCAGCCCAAGGAATAGAAGCACAGACATTAGCAAATCTTTATCTAGCTTTGGATAATAACTTGACAATTATTCCAGTTATCAATAAGATTGACTTGCCAAATGCAGACCCAGAAAAAGTAAAAAAGGAACTCATGGATACTTTGGGGTTCTCTGAAGATGAGTTCATTTTGACAAGTGCCAAAAATGGGATTGGTATCAAAGAATTGGTAGAAGCAATTATTGAAAGGGTTCCATCTCCAGTTGGAAAAAAAGAAGAACCTTTACAAGCCTTAATTTTTGATAGTTATTATGATTCTTATCGAGGAATTGTTGCTTTGGCTCGTATTGTAAATGGGACTTTAAAAGCTGGAGAAAAAATTAGGATGATGGCAACAAATGCTAGTTATGATGTTGTAGAATTAGGAATTCATAATCCGAAAGAAGTAAAAAAGAAAGAATTAGCAACTGGAGAAGTTGGATATATCTGTGCAAGCATTAAGAATATTGAAGATGTAAAGGTAGGAGATACAATTACATTAGATGAAAATCCTGCAGATAATAGCTTACCAGGTTATAAGCCAATGAAACCAATGGTATTTTGTGGGTTATATCCAATTGAATCTAGCAAGTTTCCGGAACTTAGAGAAGCTTTAGAAAAATTAAAATTGAATGATGCTTCTTTAGAATTTGAGCCTGAAACTTCAAAAGCTTTGGGATTTGGATTTCGTTGTGGTTTTCTTGGGTTATTACATATGGAAATTATAGAAGAACGAATTGAAAGAGAATTTCGCATTGATTTAATAGCAACCAGCCCTTCTGTTATTTATGATGTTTTGTTAACTGATAAGACAACTCTTATGATTGATAGTCCTGTTAAAATGCCAGAAAGAGCAAGAATTGCAGATATTAAAGAGCCTTATATTCGAACAAATATTTTTGTGCCAAGCAATTATATTGGGGCAATTATGGAACTCTGTCAAGATAAACGTGGTACTTATATAGGAATGGAATATTTAGACCCAACAAGAGTGAATATTCATTATGAAATTCCACTATCTGAAATAGTCTATGATTTTTTTGATAAATTAAAATCATCAACCAAAGGATATGCTTCCTTTGACTATGAATTAATTGGTTATCAAAGTAGCGATTTGGTAAAAATGGATATTTTATTAAATGGGGAAGTTGTAGATGCTTTAAGTGTGATTGTTCACAAAGACTTTGCGTATAAACGTGGAAAAGCAGTTGTAGAAACATTGCGTAAATTAATTCCAAGACAACAATTTGAAGTACCTATTCAGGCAAGTATTGGAAATAAAGTAATTGCAAGGGCAGATATTAAAGCAGTACGTAAAGATGTGCTTGCCAAATGTTATGGTGGAGATGTCAGTAGAAAAAGAAAACTTTTAGAAAAACAAAAAGAAGGAAAGAAGAGAATGAAGATGGTGGGAAGTGTAGAGATTCCACAAGAAGCGTTCTTGTCAGTACTTAGTATGGGGGAGGAATAATCAATTTGAATTATTCCTTTTTTTATGTTAGAATATAGCCGAAAAAAGGGGGAATCTGTAATGGGAAAGAAAATGACATTGGAAAAAGTGCCTAAAGGGATAGAAGGAACAACGATTGAATTAGAATTTGTAGGGAATTTAGATATAGCAATAGAAAAAATGAAGTGGAATGCTTTTTGTGAATTAGATAATAGTCAAATATCTCAATTAAAATGTTGTTTATTATTTTTATGTGGGATGCCATTTTCCAAGATTTCTGAAAAACTTGGTTTATCAAAGGGAACTATCTCAAGATACTTAAATGATAATTTATTAGAAGGCTTATTATCTTTTGAGTATCGAATATTATTTCATATGAACAAAAATAGATTGCAACCAGAAAATAAAAACTCTAAAATTAAAAGAGCTGTAAAAGCTTTTATAGAGCAAAGAGGGAACTACCAAAAAACTTCTGAAATTACTGGTTTTTCAGATAGGACATTGAGTCGTTATTTTTCAGATCCAAAATTACCAGAAATTTTAGAAAGTGAACAATTATATTTAGAATTTTGTCAAGTAAAAGATTCACATACAAGTGAAATTAAGAGAAAAGCAGCAATAAGTAATATTCAGCAACAGTCTATAAGAAGTCTGATTGCAATGTTAGAGCCTCAGGGAATTATTGAAAAACGTTATTTGTCATTATGTAAGGCAATGTTAATAGAACAAATAAATGATATACAAGGGCTTATAGCTTACACTGGTATGTCTAAAAAAAATATAGAATCTTATCTGCTAGATGTTTCAAAAAGTGGGGATTTTTTTCCTGAACCTGTTTTAAACTCCTTTCAGAAAATGGCTTTTCAAATTACAACGGATGAAAATGATGAACTATTGTTAGATGAATATGAAAGAGCAATTATAGAAACTTATATGTCTGGTAGATATTCTTATGGAGATATGAGTGAAATATTTGACTTGAGAAATGAAAAATTAATTGCAGATATTATTGGAAATAAATCTAAGAAATTACTTAGTGCAGAAGAATATGTTGCACTTCAAAATCACAAAATAAAATGTACCCTTTGTCAAGAACAAATTTTCAATTTTAAGAAAAAGGGATTT
>CANEDJ010000010.1:0-38124 GCA_947426265.1 uncultured Mycoplasmatota bacterium
TATTATATCAAAAAGCCGCACCTTTCTGGTGCGGTTCATATTTCAATTTAGGAAAATTCAGAAAAATTTCTGAATTTTTTAGACGAAATCATTTTCAATTATAATAATTCTAATCTTTCAAGATTCCTTTCAAATCATAATTATATTCTTATCATTTGTTAATCTCTCTGTCCCATTCTTGATATAATGATCCTCTTTTATTTCTTTTCTAGAGATTTCTCCCGTTGATTCATATGCTGATATAGTATGCCATTTTTGTGTTATATTTAATATTTCAATAACTGTATTTTTATTAATATCTTGTAAAAATAAAATTCTTTTATTTGCTATCACGATCACTATATTAATTCATTATATTCTACAGCTACTTCAAGGGCTTCGAACTATACTATTTCATCACTATCTAGATTTATAAGTGTATTATATATTAACAAATACTTTCAGATGCAGCTTATAATTCCTCTAACTTTACACTAACTAGTTTACTAACACCAGATTCTTGCATCGTAATTCCATATAGCACATCAGCATATTCCATTGTTTTTTTCTTATGTGTAATCAAGATAAATTGTGTCTTTTCTTTTAATTTCAATAAATATTTTCCAAAGCTATCTACATTTACTTCATCTAAAGCTGCTTCCACTTCATCTAATACACAAAATGGAACTGGACGAGATTTCAAAATAGCAAACAATAGACTAATTGCAGTAAAGGTTTTCTCTCCTCCTGATAATAAAGATATACTTGTTAATTTTTTTCCAGGAGGAGAAGCAACGATTTCTATTCCAGTTTCTAATATGTTAGATGGATCTGTTAATTTTAGTGCTGCATTTCCCCCATGGAATAATTCTTTAAACGTTTCTTCAAAGTGGCCACTGATCATTTTAAAAGTATCCATGAATTCATGTTCCATAACAGAATCCATTTCTGAAATAATTTCTAGTAGTGTATTTTCAGCTCCCATCAAATCTTCAGATTGATGAATTAAAAATTCATAGCGTTCACTTACTCTTGCATATTCTTCAATTGCTCCTAAATTTACCATTCCTAATTCTTTGATATTTCTTTTTAAATTCATAACTTTAGTTCTGGCTATTTCTTCTTCCATTCCAAGAGCATAATCTGCTCTTGCTTTTTCAAATGTCATATTATAAGTTTCACTTAAAGTAGATAAATAATGATCTAACTTAACATCCATTCTGTTAACTTCAATTTCCAACTCTTTTAATTCTTTGTTTTTCGCGTTCAATGCACTATTTTCTCTTCGTTGCTCAAACTCAAACTCCTGCAATTCTTCTGTTAGTTCTTGCTTTTCTTTCATTTTATTAGAGAGTTCCAATTCAATACTTTTCTTTTGCTGTTCTTTTAAATAAAAATCATTTAAAATTTCCTGTTCTTCTTCATCTAATGTTTGATTCATCAAATGATTCATACTTGTTATTTCTTCTATCAAATGATTTAATTCTTCTGTTCTATCACCTATCAAAATCTGCTTATTTTTTATAATCTCTTCCATTTCTATGAAAGATTTATTCGCCAAATATTCATTATCTTCAATACTTTTAGTTATAGTATCTACCTCATTAATTTGATTTTCTAATTCTTTGATAGATTTAACGACACTATCATGTTCTTTTAATTTCATTTCTAATTCCTGTTTTTCTGTGAGCACATTTCTATTTTTAGAAGTTTCTCCTCCAGTCAAAGATCCTCCAACATGAAGTAATTCGCCATCTAATGTAACAATGCGATACCGATAATTTATCTTTCTAGCAATTTTATTGGCTTCATCAATTGTATTTGCTACTAATACATTTCCCAATTGATTCTTAATAATTGCATCATACTTTTTATCATAGTGAACAAGATTAGAAGCAATGTCAATTGCGATATTTAATTCAGATATCTGTTTTATAGTCTCCATATCAACATATTTCGGCTTAATGATATTCATTGGAAAAAAAGTTGCTCTTCCTTGTCTATTTTGCTTTAAATAGTTGATGGCTTCTTTCGCACTTTCCTCATCTTCCACAATAATATAGCTTGTAGCAAATCCCAGACTTGTCATAATAGCTTTTATATATTGATCTTCTACTTCAATAATATTGCCAATTACATTATGAATTCCTCTTAATTTTGGATGATCTAAAACTGCTTTTACAGCTGAAGGAAGGGATCCATTATGTTCAATACTATCTTGTAATTGTTCTATTTTTATATTCAGACTCTGTTCTAATCTTACTTGCTTTGTTAAAGTTTCTTCTAATTCACGTTTTGTTTTTTTTCGCTTTTCTAAGTCTTTTTGATATCCTTCAACTTTTAACCGTTCTTTTTGTAGAGCATCTTTTAAATTACTAATTTCTTGATTTAATAGTTCTATTTGATTCTTTAATTTTAGTTCTTCTTCTTTTAGAGCTACCATTTCTTGGTGAATCTTTCTATCCTCTACTTCATGTTTTTTTCTTTCTAATAATACTGCCTTTCGACTATTCAGTTGTTCTACTAATTTTGTATATTCTAATAAAGAAGTTTGTAGGTCACTAATTTCCATTTCTAATTTGGTTGTTTTTAATTTATATTCTTCTATTTTTGCATCTCCTGATGTTTTTTCAAAATTGGCATTCAATAATTCTTTATTTAAAGTTTCAATTCTGTCTTTTTTATTTTGGTATTCTTCATTTACTTTTTCTATGTCAGAAGCAATCAAAGCAATTTCTATTTGCTCTAATTCATTCTTTGCTTGTAAATATTTCTCAGCTTGTTCTTTTTGTTCTTTAAGTGGAGTCACTTGAACTTCTAACTCTTTCATAATATCATTGACACGATTCATATTATCATGCGTACGATCTAGTTTTCTTAAGGCTTCTTCTTTTCTCCTTTTATATTTTAAAACTCCTGCTGCTTCTTCAAAAATAATTCTTCTATCCGTTGGTCTACTACTAATGATCTCTTCTATTTTTCCCTGTGAAATAATGTTAAAACTCTCTTTTGCTACTCCACTATCCATCAATACTTCTGTAATATCTTTCAATCTACATTTTTCTCCATTTAAAGAATATTCATTTGTTCCATCTCTATAAACACGTCTTTTAATAGATACTTCATCATAATTAACTGGTAAATAATGATCTTTATTATCAAATACTAATGTGACACTTGCTACATTCATCCCATTTCTAGATTTGCTTCCAGAAAATATTACATCTGCCATATTTCCTTCTCCACGAAGCGATTTCACAGATTGTTCTCCAAGAACCCAACGAATGGCATCTACTACATTGCTTTTTCCACTTCCATTTGGTCCTACAATACCAGTAATTCCATCATTCAATTCTATGTCGATATGATCTGCAAAAGATTTAAACCCATGAGTCTTTATATTTTTTAAATACATTTTATCACATCCATATTTTATACTCTTTAACGCTATTCATTATATCATACTTTATAAAACAATTCTAGTCTTATGAATAAAGCCTCTCTTTTTATTCCAAAGAAAAATAAGGCATTTTACCTTATTTCACAATCCAAGCATTTGGAACATATCGTTGTTTGCTAGTAGGATCTACAGAGCAGCAAGGACGATTTGTGAGTTTTCCTTCTACGACCAATGTAGTTGATCCTCCACCATCTAAATTAACCGCATTATGAGCATTGTATCGCTGCAATATTTTAATTAATCCCCCCATATCAATTCCAATACTATGGCCCACTTGTCTTCCATCTATAACTAAAAATAAAACAATTCCATCTTTTCTTTGCGCTAAAACAGTACGGGAAGCAAGTCCCCAACCGCCATCGCCTTTTATATCAGATGCTTTTCCATTTACAATTAGAAAAGGTCCAAATTCAACTGCATCTACCATGCCATTTTTGATCGCTGTAGCTGGATCATCTCTGGTTAAAACTAAAACATGATCCTTATTAAAACCAGAAAGTCCTCCACCATATCCTGAAGGAGATCCAGTAGTTACTACTTTACCATTCATAATAACTGTTCCTACTGCTGTACTTCCTTTATCTCCTCCATTATAGAATCCACTTGCATTTATGGCAACTTTAGCATTGTTTCTTTTTGAAATATCAGTTAAGAAGGCACCCCCATAATTGGTATTGGTAGCTCCTACTAATTTCACTCTTGAGGCATCATAAATTGCAATTAAATGTCCAGAATAATTGTTTTCTTTTATTTCAATAACTTTATATAATTGATCTTTATCTCGCTTTAAAATCTGTTCTTCATAAATAGAAGAATATTCTCCAGTATCTTTTCCATCTTCAAAATTAATGTCATTACTGTTGGTATTTTCATCTACTTCTGTTAATGTGTTATTGCTTAAAATTTTTTCTATTGTTTTTTCGCTATAAAAAGTTCTCGCTAAATATTTATGACTCATGGTTGTCATAGCAGATGTTACTAATAAATTTCTAAAATAAGAAATAGGACCATAAGTTAGAAAAAGTCCAGTGCAGGCAAATAAGTCCATAATAACGCAAATAACAATTCCAACAATTAAGCCTTTTCCTAATTTTGTAGGTTTCTCTTTTGATTTTTTCTCTTTCTTTTTCTGTTCTCTTTTAGAAGATTTCTTTTTGCTTGTTTTCTCTTTTTTCTCTGTGTCTTTTTTATCTAATGGTTCTTCTTGAATTTCTTTTTTCGTTTTTTCATTCGATTTAGTGTCTTCCTTTTTTATCTCTTCTTTTTCTTCATGCTTACTTTTTTCTTTTTTTACAGGTTCTTTTTTTAATTCCTCTTCTTTTCTTTTTTTCAATAATTCTCTAAGATCCTGCTTTGTTTCTTCAACAGTTTTCTTAGGAATACTAGGAGTTTTTGTTGTTTCCTTTTCTATTTTTTTTATTGAATCTCTTGGTGTTATATCTTTCTTTGGTTCTACTTTTTTCTCTTCAATTGATGCTACAACTTTTTTTGTGATTACCTCTTTTTTTGGTTCCTCTTTTACTAACGGTGTTACTTTTAATACTTCTTTTTTAGGTTCATTTGAACTCTCTTTTTGTTTATTTAAATCCCTTTCTCTTCTCTTTAATTCTAGAAAGCTTCCAATATTAAGAGAGGAATACACTGACTCTTCTAATTCTTTTTTTGATTCATTTTTTTCTTCTCTTTCCATAAAAGCCTCCTATTCTATGCTCCAAAATCATTTTGATAACTAATTAAGCTTGCTGTTTTTACTCCTTCAATTCCTTCAAATTGATTTATGAAATCGTCTTTTACATCTTTTAGTTCTATTTCAAATGTAAGTTCTATTACATTTTTTGAAAGAGTTTTACTTTTTAATTTCTTTTTATTTATTTTTTTCATAATTTTATTGACATCACTATGCGCTTTTGCTTCATATTTGACAATTAATAAGTAATTAGAACTTACTCTAAATCCCATACTGTAGCTAATAACATATAACAATCCTAATAAAACAGACGCTAAAATAGAAATTAAGTATAATCCAGCGCCAGACATAATACCAGCTGTAATTCCCCAAAACATAAATCCTGTATCAACAGGTTCTTTAACAGCGGTTCTAAATCTAACAATAGATAATGCTCCTACCATACCTAACGATAATGCCAAATTAGAACTAATGGTTCTAATAATCATTGCAGTTACCATAGAAAGTAAAATTATGCAAAGAGAAAATGATTTTGAGTATACTACTCCAGTATATGTTTTTCTATATATATATACAATAAATAATCCAATTAAAAATGCTACAAGCAAAGAAAAAACCATTTTATCTACAGAAATCGTTCCTGCAAATTCTTCTACCACACTTTTTTTTATCATATCCATAAAATTCATAAAAATTCCTCCTATTTAACACTCCTACAAAGGGCAAATTTTGATACTGCTTGACGATACATTGGAATTGTAGATAAAATCATAGAAATCGTTTCTGGCAATACTTCATTAAATTTTACCTCTAATACTACTTCTTTATCCTCTATTACGGGTACCGTTGGAAGTTCATAATCAAATAATTCATAGTCATATATTCCCGATTTGATTTTGGAATCAAATGTAATTCTGACTTCTGAGACAGGATAAGTATATGCAAGCCTCGTATAATCTACAATCACAGATGGTTTTAAATGCTTTCTTTTTATATCATTTAAGAATTCATCTAGAAGACCAACACCTTCTAATTCTTCTACTTCTCCATTTATTATTTTATCACAAATTTCTCTTGTTATAGCAATTTGATCTTTAGAAGTCATATTATTGTGTTTTAGTTTACGTTCTAAGCGGATAAAAGTGTCATCATCATTATAATATCGAATACGATATTTTTCTCGATATAATACTCCATTTAACTTTTCATAATAAGCATCTGAACTATCATTATCAAAATATAAACTTCTAATTTTATAAGTATGATCTTGATAAACCGAATTCACATCAATATCCATAATCGCTTTTAATTGTGACTGTAGTAATAAAGCCATATTAGGACTAATAATATATTTTAATTCATGTCTATATTTTCTCATATATCACCAAAATACTTATCCATATCAG
This sequence comes from uncultured Mycoplasmatota bacterium, assembly GCA_947426265.1. Taxonomy (GTDB): domain Bacteria; phylum Bacillota_I; class Bacilli_A; order RF39; family UBA660; genus MGBC102946. Next base: position 6,533 of record CANEDJ010000010.1, read on the forward strand.
AATTACTTAAACGAAAGAAATTCTTTGTTTGCCTAAGTAAATATCCTTCCCTTTTCTCAATAAATTCTCTTACTATTTTTATACTATCTTCCCAGTCTTTCATTGTCATTCCCCAACGCTTTTGATTTCGCTCCATTTCTGGTTTTAATTTATTATAAATCTCATCTAATCTTTCTAAAACATGTTCCTTGTTCCATATGTTTTTTAAATTCCAACTTAGTCTTTCAACAAAATCATTTCTAAATTCTTGGCTTTTAAACATATTAATCATAAAAGTTGTTGGAACTTTAAAATCACTCATTCCTTCTGGATTCGTCATAAATGTATAATAGTTGTTTTCAGGAAAATACATAGAATAATCTAAATCATAGAAAATAAAATGCATTTTCCCATGATCAATATCAGGATGTGAAAAAACCCTACTATTGATAATGTCATTATTTGTAGTATAAATTTCTCCTACCCAGAAATCAATTAAACTATTTATATTTACTCTTTTTTTCACATATTCATAATTAGAACTTTTACTCATGTCATGAGTACTAACATAATTTACGATATTTTGATAGTCCTTACTCGTTCCAAGACTTACTAAATAATCTGTTCTTGTAATATTGCCTTTGCTTCCATCTACATTATAATGATTGCTTAAAAATTCATCATCTACTTTTTCTCTAATATTATATACTCCCCAATATTCTCCATTGATATATAAAATCATTGACTTGTAGCTTTGCACTTCTGCTTCACTATCTTCCATTAAAGAGGTTGTTAAAATATCTCTTAAAAAGGCATTTTCACTATCTTGTGATCCACTTCTTAAAACTAATGTGTTAAAGATAGAAAAGTCTCTATTATCAAATACTGGATAATGTAAGCTTGCTTCCCCGTACTTCTTTTTAAATTTTAATGAAAAACTTTTTTTAGCCATCCCCCTTGTGGATCCTCCGAATAATCGAAACCCACATGGAATTGAAAAACTTTTTCCATCTTCATAAAATTCTGCATAACTGGCTACTTCCAAGTCTGTCCAGCTATTTGAACTAACCCTTTTAAAATCGTTTGGATTCATAGAGACTGACATAACAGGAAGAGTATGACCTTCATTTATAATATAACTGCTTGTTGTAACTGGACTATCTATTTTTCCTTCCTCTACATTAATACTTCTTACTACAGTTGTCTTTTTAAGAAAAATAGGACCAGTATATTTACTAGATTTTGTGCTTGGAACACTTCCATCTAATGTATAATATATTGTCCCATTTGCTTCTATTTCTAGATTAATTCCATCAATATTATTATAAATACCTGCTGCTTTATGAACTTCTGTTTTACTAGCTACTTGAAGAATTCCTGTTCCATTCTTCTCTTTTGGCGTTGGCTTGCTAAAATAGAAAAATCCATAATTTTCTCCTCGACCCATACTATATTCTAATGGAACTTCTGAAATAAACATAGAATCTATTATATTTTTTCCATCTGTAATATAAAGTGATTCTGTTTCTGATAATTTAAAATTGGTATGCTTATAACTTTTATTTGATAAATTTATATCTCCTGATGCCATCACAACATAAAGTTCTCCAGGCGATAAGGTAATATCAGGAAAATTCCATTCTGTAAGTCTATTATCATTTTTTGATAAATAATAGTCTTTTAAATTGATTTCTTTCTTTGAATTATTTTTTATCTCTATCCAATCATAATATTCATTTCCATTTTGAACCAAATAAGAAGTATTATTGTTCATAATTTCATTGATGATTAATCCTTCTTTATTCTTTAAATATTTTTTTGAAAAGGATTCAATTCCTTCTGTTGTATTTGGATATCCTGGGCTTATTTTCCCACTCCTAATCCATTTATTTTCTTTAATGAGTGCCATTCCATTTTCTAAATTTGTATAAGTGATTTGATCCACTATTTTTCCCGACTTTGTTAAAATGGCAACTCCATTTTTAGATGTCAATTTAAAATTTGCATGCAATTCTTTTTCTGTATCATTTTTTCCTGATGTATAAATTATTTTTGTTTCATTTGGTCCAATTTGAATATTTGGAAATTGCCATCTAAAAGGTGCTAGTACATCTCCTCCTAAACCATATTCTTTTAATGAAATCGTTTTATTCGTTTTATTTCTTATTTCAATATAACCACTATAATTTCCATATTGATCCGTAAAATGCCCTGCATTATTTGGTAACACTTCTGTAATTTCCAACTCATTTATATCTGCTTTTAAAGATTCTATATAGGCTGTTCTTCCCTCTTCTGTATTAATAAATCCTGGGGTAGAAGAACTTGTTACAATCCAATTTCCTTCGTTATTTCTAGCCATTACTTGATTTTTATTTAAAGAAACAGTTTCTATAGCATCAATTACTTTTCCATTTTTATTTCTTAATGAAACAATTTCCTTTCCACTACTGCTTAATTTAAAATTGGCGTATAATCCTTCTTGCTTTGTTCCAGACAGATATACCACCATATAAGATTTCGCCTTTATGGTTACGTCTGGAAAAACCCATTTTGTTTTATTCTCTTCATCTGATAACCCATAGTTCAATAAATTAATATCATAATCATTTCCATTATATAGTTCAATCCAATCATAAATTCCACCATTAGGTGCTGACGCTGCTCCACCATTAGATGACATGATCTCATTAATCACTAAGGAATTTATCTTACTATCTCCGTTTTCATCCAAATCACTTTCTTTTAATGTTTTGTTCTCTACTTTTCCTAGAAGGAAACCACTTATTACTAATATGACTACTATAAAAAGTAATACGATGATTAATAAACCATTTTGTTTTATCTTTTTTCTATCAAATCGAAACATAGTTTTCCTCCTTATCTATTTTTTATTTATCATATCATAATATGTGTATTTTTTCTAGACTTGCTTGATAAGTTTGAAAACGAAATGTAAAGAAAAAAGAAACTATTTCTAGCCTCTATTCAAATACAAAACACAATCATTTTCTGCAATATTAATTCTTTTATAATGCCAATAATAATTAGTTCTATTCTTTCATTTTATCTATAATAAAAGTGTGCTTTGTTTTTTATGACATTATAAGTACATATTTATAATCTTATTTAATAAATGTTTTTATTACTAAAAGTATAGGTACGAGCTAACTCTTCATCCACAATTCTGAAAGTGACTCTATCTGGCACTATATTATCTCTCATTAACTTTACTTTTAAAGGGGCACCAATCCCATATTGTATTTTAGAATTTAGAAAAGTATAACAACACTTTGACGCATCATATCTACTATCTCTCAAATCAGCCCTTGGAATCATTTCTTCAATACAACCTTTTAATTCTATTAAAATTCCTTTATCTGTGCAATCTTTGATAATTGCTTCTACAGTTTCCCCTATATGTTCTAATAAGTATTCCCTACATTTCAAACGAACTACTCTTTCTTCACATTTATTAATTCTTCCTTCTGCATGTGTGCAACCTTCCGTTACTAATTTCATTTCTGCTATTTCATTCTCTGTTTGAGGAATACCCAATAAATAATTTTTTCTTAAAATTCTATGAATCATTAAATCAGGATATCTTCTAATTGGGGAAGTAAAATGAACATTTCTTTTTAATCCTAGCCCAAAATGACCAGTATCATCTAAAGAATATTTTGCTCTTCTCATACAACTAATGAGCATATTTGAAATAATATTGTAATTTGGATGATTATGGTATTGTTCTAATATGCGGTTGAATGCAAATGAACGCATTTCTTCTGAAACAGAAAATAAGGGATCAATAGAAATTCCAATTGTTTTTAATTTTCCTTTCATTACTTGTAATCTTACCATATCAGGTTGTTCATGAATTCGATGAGGAAACACAAGATTTGATTGAAATAGAAGATCTGCAATACTTCGGTTCGCAGCTAACATAAATTCTTGAATCAACAATTCTGCTTTTCCTCTATTTCTCGCGCTTATATCAACAACATGTCCATAAGAATCTAATCTTATATTTGGTTCATTACTATCAAAATCAATCGCTCCATCTTGAATTCTAGAGGCATAGAGTGCTTCTGCTAACGTTTCCATAGAATAGAGAGTCTCTTTAAAACTTTCATATCCCAATACTTGCTTTCCTTCTAATACCAAATTAACATCTTCATAAGTCATTCTTTTTTTTGAATGAATAACTGCTGGAAAACAAGTAACATCTTTCACAATTCCCATTTTGGAAATTCGCATTTTTACAGTTATTGTATATCGATCCACATTTTCATTTAATGAACATACTCCATTTGATATCATTTTTGGAAACATTGGAAAAACGGAACTTAATAAATATGCAGTCATTCCTCTTTTTCTCGCTTCTAAATCAAGTGGACTTCCCTTTTGTATATAATATCCAACATCTGCTATATGAACACCCAATACATAATCTGAACCATCCATTTCTAATGATATTGCATCATCAAAGTCTTTAGAATAAATTCCATCAATTGTAAAAATGGTTTCCCCTCTTAAATCAGCTCGATCAAAATTTTGATGATCTTTTCTAGGCTCGTGTATGCATCTTGCCTGTTTCATTGCTTTTTTAGAAAAAACAGTTGGAATTCCATGTTGTTCTGCAATATCCATGATATCAATACCACTATCTTCTTTACTCCCCAACACCTGATAAATAACGGCTTTTAAATCATCCTCTTGAAAATCTATCTTAAAACGTACTTTTGCACCTTCATATAAATTGGGAAAATATTTGCATGGAATTCTTATTTTTCCTCCCTTCTTATAAGAGAACAAAATGATTGGTTCTCCGTTATCAAAAATGATTTCTCCCATTTGATTTTCTCTAAAAGTATGTAATTTTCGTATTGTTACTTTTTTTCTTTCTTCACCAAATTCACAAATAATAATGTCTCCATTGTGGTAATTTCCTAAAAATCTTCTTGAAATTGCCATACTTGGTTTATTTATTAATTGAAGCCAAGCTGTTTCTTCTTGGTTGAATTCTATAATTTTTCCAATAAAAATATTATCCATAAAACCCTCCTACTATTATAATCATATCATAAAAAGAAATGATTGAAACAAAAAAAGACATCAATGATGATGTCCTCCAATCACTAAACTAAGAAAAAGAATAAAAATGCCAAGAAAAATTCCAAAAATTGTTTCCTTTTTATTTTTTGAATGAATCATTTGCTCTAATAATTCAAATAAAGCAATATAAATAATCATTCCAAGTGTAATACCGAGTAATATTCCTAAGATCAATTCCTCTTTCATAATTCCATTTAAAAAGAACATAAGTAAGCCACCAATAAATGTTGATATAGAAATCAAGAAACTGATCATAACTGTTTTCTTTTTATTTTCACTGCTTTTATAAAACGTTGATGCAATCACCATTCCCATTGGAATATTATGCAATCCTACTCCAAGTCCTACTAATAATCCTAGATGAGTAGAAGTTGATGCAGTTCCATAAATTGCCATTCCTTCTATCAAATTGTGCAGAACCAAAGCGAAACTAGAAACAATTCCTATATGATATAAATGTTCCATGTGTTCTTTTTTGCTATGATGATGTCCTTCATCTAAAGCATGATGTGGAATAAAATGGTCTAAGAGCTTTAATAAAATAATTCCAATCATTATACAACCAAATAAGAGAGGAATTCTTCCATTCTTCATTTCTTCTAAATGCTCATAGCTTTCAGGAAAGAGTTCAAAAATAGATAAACTTACCATTACTCCAAAAGCCAATGCCAAAGAAAAAGAAACAAATTTTTCGTTATTTTTTGTAATCAATACAATAATTGTTCCAAGTAATATAAATAATCCAAGAATAAAAGTCAATAAAAGTGCGAATAATTCCATAACCATCTTCCTTTAAAAAAAGAGTTTTAAACTCTTTTTCATTATAACACAAATTTCTATTTTCCTAAAATACCTTTTACATATTCTTTTGCATTTTGATATGCCTCATCCAACTCAGGTTTTACATCTTCATAAATTCCAGCTACCCTATCTTTTCCTTCTTCCAAATATGGTTTGGCACTATCCCAAGCTCTTTCTACTGCAGGAATAGCTGCTTCTACATAAGGTCTTAGAGCGTTTTCTACTTTATCACTAAACGCTTCTGCTTTTTTAAATAATGTTGTATTTTCTACATAATTAGAAAATGTTGTTAGTCCGTCTACGACTGCTTCTTTGTCAATATCTGGAAGATGACTTTTCGCGCTTTCAATAGTTCCTTCTAAGTCAAAATCCTCTACTGTATCTATTCCATTTCTAAGGCCACTAATACAAGTTCCTGTTACATAGTTCGCTCTATAATATGTAGAAATTACATCTTCTACTTTTCTATCTTCTCCAACATAGGTAACATTTGGATAATAAAGTGCAATTTCTTTTTCTTCTTTTCTATCACTTCCACAATAATAAATTTGAACCATTGGTCTTTCTTTTAAAGATGCTTCAAATATTTCTTTGCTATAAGTTTGATCACGTTCTACATTTTCTGCTGAAGCATCTTTTTTTGTAGTGGCACTGTCTGCATGATAAACAACTACTTGATTATCCCCATCTAAAGATTCTATATAAGTAATAATTTCATCTTGTTCTAAGTCAGTAGAAGGTGCTGTTACAACAGATTTAGAAATCGAAAGCCCTCCCACTATTGTATTCTCTTCTCTTACAGTAATGACTGGTTCTATTACTTGTTCTGGCATTGGTTCTTTGGATAAAGTACAACCAGAGAGTAATAAAGTCGTGGTAAGTGCAAAAAGAACGATTTTGCTTTTCTTTTTCATAAAATCTCCTCTTTTCTGATGTTTTATTATATTCTAAAAATTGATATTTGTAAAATTTTAATTATATTTTTTTTCTTTGCAATGAATTCTCCACTCAATAAAATCTGTAAACAAACGAAAGGCAAACAAAGAGACAATCATCAATCCTCCTAATAGTACCATCATGCGGAAGTTTGGCCAAACAAGTGAATAGAATTCTCTTAAGAAAACACACTGTAATAACATTAAAGTTATCATACTAATAAATAAAGTTTTCTTTAAAAGATTAAATGGTCTACATAGTTGATATAATAGTCTAAATCCTACAAATCCATTCATAAAAACACACATTGTAGATACTTGATCATCTGAAAAATAAAATAGTTTATTTGCTAACATAATTACTAAAATGTTAAATACAATTGTCAATGCACTTGGAATCGATTTACTAAACACACTTTTTAAGAAGCTTCCTTCTATTCTGCTTTTATTCGGTTGTAATGCAAGTACAAAAGAAGGAATTCCAATCGTTACAACACTTGTTAATGTTAGTTGAATGGGAATAAATGGATATTGAAGCCCCAGAATGGCAAATACGACTGCTAAAACTGTAGCATATGTTGTCTTTGTTAAAAAGAGTGTTGCAGAACGTTCAATATTATTCACAGTTCTTCTTCCTTCTGCTACAACTGCTGGTAGTGCATCAAAATTGGAATTTAAAAGAACAAGTTCAGATACATTTCTTGCTGCATCTGTCCCGCTAGCAATAGCGATACTGCAATCTGCCTCTTTTAAAGCAAGTACATCATTCACCCCATCTCCAGTCATGGCTACTATATGTCCACCATTTTTCAAAGCCATAATAAGTTCCTTTTTCTGCATAGGTGAAACTCTTCCAAATACATTATAATGGAAAGCTGCTTTCACTAATTCTTCTTTTGTGTTTATTTTACTCATATCAATCATTTTTTCATAATGTTCAATTCCAGCTCTTTTCGCAATACTAGAAACTGTTATAACATTATCTCCTGAAATTACTTTGATAGAAACCCCTTGCTCTTTAAAATATTTGAGTGTTTCTTTTGCTTCTTTTCTAATTTTATCTCTAATTAAGACTAGAGAAACCAGTTCATATTTTTGTGGAATTTCTCCTGTCCAAGTATCAGTATGAATGAGTAACAAAACTCGATTTTCTAAAATATATTTTTCTAGTTCTTGTTCCATTTCGCTGTATTTTTCTTTTAATAAATATTCGGGAGCCCCCAATAAATAAGTACCATATTTTTCAAATTCTACTCCAGAATATTTTTTTTCTGAAGAAAATGGAATGGCTGTTTTTATTTTCCAATCCGTTTTCATATGATATTTATTCTTTAGTGCTTCAAAGGTTGGATTGTTATCATCTAATGCATTTGTAATAGATGATAAAATATGATTTACTTCCTCTGATTTTTTATTGTCATAAGGAATGGTTGCATATACTTCCATTACTCCTTCAGTAATCGTTCCTGTTTTATCTAAACAAAGAGTGTCAACACGTGCTAATGTTTCAATACAATATAAATCCTGTACCAATACTTTATGTTTTGAAAGTCTCACTACACTAACAGCCAAAACGGTACTCGTTAATAATATAAGACCTTCTGGTATCATTCCAAGTATAGCAGCTACAGTATTCACAACAGCATCATTGAATGTATTATCAGGAATTCCAAGCTGCCTTGCAAATAAGATGAGTCCAATTGGAATAATTCCAATTGAAACCATTTTTATAATTTTTTTTAAGGATTTCATAAGGATAGAATTTGCTTGTTTTATATAATGTGCTTCAGCTGATATTTTAGCAGTATAATTATCAATTCCTACATGGGTTACTTTTACATAAGCACTCCCACTCACAATAAAACTTCCAGAAAGAAGTTCTTCCCCTTCTTCTTTTAAAATAGGAACTGATTCTCCTGTAATAAAAGCTTCGTTCACTTCCACAGCTCCTTTTACAATGATAGAATCGGTAACTACTTGATTTCCAAGAGATAAATATAAAATATCATCTAAGACAATTTCTGAGTTTTCAATTTCTTCTAATTTACTATCTCGTAATACTCTTGATTTGGTTGCTGATATAATAGATAATTTATCAATGGTTCTTTTGGCATTAATTTCTTGAATGATGCTGATGATGGTATTACAAAATACAACTCCTAAAAACATGATGTTTTTATAGGATTTTACAAGAATTAAAGCCAACGCTAATCCAAAGTTCAAAAAATTAAATAGTGTAAAAATGTTTGATTCTATAATTTGCTTCAAACTTTTTGTAGGAACTGTTGTATCATAATTAACGAGATTTTTTTCTTTTCTAATCTCTACTTCTTGTTTTGTTAAACCTGTTAATTTATCCATACTATCCCTCCTTTTTTATTATAGCATTATTATATAGTCCTGTACAAAAAAAAGTGTGACAGTTTTGTAAGATGTCAAAAAAAAAGCCCAAATAATCGGTGCTCGCAACGATAAAAACCTGATCTCCCAGGTGGGCATCACAGAATTCATATCAGGATTCTTGTATAAATACAAGCTTTCAACAACAATAAATTCATTAGATTCCCAATCGTTATAAATTAGTAGGTTTTTCTAATTAAGCTACCATATCATTTAGGCAATTTCATTATATCATATTTTTTTAGCTTTTGTCATCTCGTTTTGGATGGAAACGCAAAAATTTTTACTTTTGGTTTATCTTTTACAAGTAAAATTGGATATCCATTATGTTGATTTCCAAAACAAGCTTTTGGGAAATATTTAACTTTCAAGAATTTTTCTGGAGATATTTGTTCCATCAACTGTTCTATTAATATTCTATGATATTCCCTTGTTGTAAGAGACGGATCATTACTATGATTACAACCACATAAAGCAATACAAAAATCTAAATTTTCTTTTAATGCCCTTTTGATTATCATTTCTGTTGCTTCACAAGGAAATAGTCCAACTAATAAACTGCTTTTTTCTAATTTTACTTTATCATTGAAATATCTATTTACAAGCTTTACTTTTGTTGGATATCCTTTCCACACTCTTGAATCATAAACAGTCACTGTTCCTCCTCCAATTTTTAATTGATATTCTCTTAAACTATGCCCTAGTAGCGGAAAAATGCCACTTCCTATTTCTACAACATCCCTTTTTAAATTAAATTCTCGTCTAATTAAGTCATACATGTTTTTATAAACACTACAACTTGGTCTTATCAATCCTGCTGCTTCATATATTTGTTCAAAAAAAGCATCTGTTAAAGGAAGGCCTAATTGATCCATTTTAAGATGTGCATTTAAATAACCAACTTCATATCCAAGAGCCTCTTTATATGTTTCTCCAAATTGAGTCAAAGTTCTTGTAATTTCTTCTATATTTTTTGTTATATAAACATTCACAAAATCCCCTCTTTTTATATGGAACTTTATTTTATCACATTTTTTCTATTTGTCAAAAAAAAGCTTTTTAAAAGCTTTATTTCGTTTCTCTATTTCGAATCAATTCTAATATTTTTTCTTTTCCATTTTGCAGTTCTTGAACTGACTTTCCATTTCCTAATGTATAAATAATATCCGCTAAAAATGGCATACAATCCACTCTAGTCAACCAATCTCTTGTCATATAAGCATCTGGAATATATGTTAAATTTGTTGTATATACTCCATCAAACAACTTTTGTTCATATGCTTTATCAAATACTTCTATCCCACCTGTAAATAATGCAAATGAAGCAGATAAATAAATTCTCCCAGCTCCCATTTCTTTCATTTTTTTCGCTACATCTATAATAGATTCCCCTGAAGCAATCATATCATCTACAATTAATACATCTTTGTCAGTGACATCTTTTCCTAAATAACTATGTTCCACCACTGGATTTTTTCCGTTTTCAACAATAGAATAGTCTCTTCTTTTATAAGAAACTCCTAAATCACAACCCAAAAGTTCTGCATAATATCTTGCTCTTTCAACTGCTCCCATATCTGGACTTACAATAAAAATATTTTTTAAATCAATTGCTTCTTTCTTCAAAAATCTTTTCAATATTGTATGTGTTGGATAAAAATTATCAAAGGGAAGATTTGGAATTGCATTTTGAACTTGTGGATCATGAGCATCAAACGTAACAATTCCATTTACGCCTAAATCTTCTAATTCTTGTAAAGCGAGTGCGCAATCTAATGATTCTCTTCCTTTTCTCTTATGCTGTCTTGATTCATACAAAAGAGGCATCACGACATGAATACTAGATGCGTGTCCTTTAATTGCTGAAATCACTCTCTTGATGTCTTGAAAATGTTCATCTGGAGTCATAATATGGTCTTGCCCATACAATTTATAGGTTGTCCCATAATTTCCAACATCTGAAAGAATAAAAACTTCCTTATGTCGAACAGTTTGTCCTAATTCAGCTTTACCTTCTCCATTTGCAAATCTTGGCTGTTTTAAAGGTACAATTAAATCTTCTATTGCTCCATATTTTTCTTGTATTTTTAAAGCAATTTCGTTTCCTCTCTTCTCAAAGTTTTTTAAAATTACTAATCGAATATTATTATTCATTCCCAAAACTAACACCCTCTCACTACTACAATTTCAGTATAACATGAAAAAATGGGAAATTCTAGAAAAAAAGTAGAAATTTTATTTTTTCTACTTTTCTATTTTAATTCCCAATTCTTTTAGTTGTTTTTCATCTACTATATTTGGTGCCTCACTCATTAAATCAGAAGCACTTGCTGTTTTTGGAAAAGCAATTACATCTCTAATATTTTCTGTTTTAGAAAGTAACATCGTAAGTCTATCCAAACCAAATGCAAGCCCTCCATGTGGTGGAGTACCATATTGAAATGCATCTATAAAGAACCCAAATTTTTCTTTCGCAGATTCTGGAGTAAAACCTAATGCTTCAAACATTTTTTTCTGTGTTTCTGCATTATGAATACGAATGCTTCCTCCTCCTGCTTCATATCCATTAATAACAATATCATACGCTTTTGCTTTACAAACTCCTGGGTTTGTCATTAATCTATCTACATCGCTATCATGAGGGGCTGTAAAAGGATGATGACAGGCCATATATCGATTCTCTTCCTCACTATATTCAAATACTGGAAAATTGACTACCCAAAGAAGTTTGTAATCATCAGGATCGATAAGCTTCAATTCTTTTCCAAGCTTCACACGCAATGCTCCCAAACTTGTTTTTACAATACTTTTCTTATTCGCAACTATAAATACTAAGTCATTATTTTCTAGTTTTAGTCTTTGTTTTACATCAACTAATTCTTCTGTAGAAAGAACCTTAATGATGCTTCCTGAAAGTTCATTATCTACAAATTTTAAATAAGCAAGTCCTGTTGCACCATATGTTTTTACAAACTCTGTAAGGGTATCTATATTCTTTCTAGAATATTTATCTGCTGCATTTTTAGCAACAATTGCGTTAATGATACCTCCTTCTTCTATTACAGATTTAAAAACGGCAAACTCTGTATTTTTAAATATAGAAGTAAGGTCTTCAATTTCCATATCAAAACGCAAATCTGGTTTATCACTTCCGTATTTTTCAATCGCTTCATCATATTCCATTTTTAAAAGTGGTAATTCAATATCAATTCCTTTTACTTTCTTAAACATATGTGCAATAAGACGTTCTGCTAAATCCATGACATCATTCTCGTCTACAAAACTCATTTCTAAATCAATTTGTGTAAATTCTGGTTGTCTATCTGCTCTTAAATCTTCATCTCTAAAACATTTGGCAATTTGAAAGTATCGTTCCATTCCTCCAACCATTAATAATTGTTTAAATAATTGTGGAGATTGTGGAAGTGCATAAAATTTTCCATTGTTCACTCTAGAAGGTACCAAATAGTCCCTTGCACCTTCTGGAGTTGATTTACAAAGAACTGGAGTTTCTACTTCTACAAAATCTTCCCCATCTAAAAATTCCCTAGTTGCTGCCATAATTTTATGACGAATAATAAGTTTTTCTTTGATTGTATTTCTCCTTATATCCAAATAGCGATATTTAAGCCTAGTATCTTCTAGTGCTGTTGTTGTATCACTAATTTCAAATGGTAAGTCATTTGCAGTATTTAAAACCTCAATATTTGTGACTTCTAATTCAATATCTCCTGTCTCCATATTTGGATTTTTACTTTCACGTTCTGTTATTACTCCAGTAAGCGCTACAACATATTCGTTTTTTAAAGTTTCTGCTATTTTATAGCAGTCCTGTTCTGGCCTTACCAACGCCTGAATTACACCACTGCGGTCTCTCAAATCTAAAAATAACAGTCCTCCTAAATTTCTTTTTTTATGAATCCATCCATGTAATGTTACTGTCTTTCCTACATCTTTCATTCTAAATTCGTTATTCTTATATTGTTTCATCATATTCCTCCTCCTTTTTGGTATTAAAAAACGTCCCTAAGAAAATATCTTAAGGACGAGCTTTTCACCCGTGGTACCACCTTATTTTATTGTATTATACAATCTCTTATCTTTAACGCAGATGATACGATTATCTTACATTTAGTGTCTTCAAAAGAATTTTTTCAAATGGTTTCACCAATATCCATTCTCTCTTTTAGAAAAAATATCTATCTACTCCTCTAAACAATAATTATATTTTTAGTATAACGTTAAATTTTCTATTCGTCAATACCTAAGCTGACTTTTTAAAAGCAATGCCAATTAATTCTAAAATCTTTGATTTATTTTCTTTCTCGGCTTCTATTTTACTATAAAATTGATCTAGTAAAGTTTGTTCTTCTATATAACTATGGCTAATGATTTGACCATTTCTTTCTTGATTTCTAGAAAGAAATCTTCCATATTCTCCTGCTTTATCTAATTCTGTATTTGTTACTACCATATAATTTGGATGTGTTACTTCTAAGACATCGGTTTTAATGACATTTCCAAGCAAATGCATCCGAGTTCCTATTCCATAGCAAGAAAGATAAATTCCATTTAAATGATCTTCTTCAAATGTTTTTACCCTAGAATCTGTGACCTCTATTTCACTGTGCTCTATTCTAAGATTTCCTTTTAAAGCTGATATTTTAACGCCATATCTTCCAATAAATGAACAGTTCCTATAAACAGTTGTTCCTGTAGATGATTGAAGTGTTAAAGCTGATAAACTTTCTATTCTATTTTTACTAAAAGACTGAATGTCAGATATAATAGAAATATCTCCAGAAGCTCTCATATTCATTCCCTCAGGCATTCTAAAATAACCACCATTAATAGAAAGAGATTCTAGGTTTTCTGTTCCAACAAATTCTTTTATTACTACTTTTGCTGCATCCAAGACAACACTTTCGCAAAGCCGATTCCCATTTATAAATTCTATAGAATTTCTTCTAGAACAAAATTCAAAGTTAAGTAGTGTACAATTCTGAAATACAAATGTACAATTTTCACATCCATCAGTAGAAAATCTTCCAATCAAGGTATCATCATGAATTACAATTGTTTTTCCGTATTGTTTTGACATATTTATGCCTCCTAACAAGCTGCCCTTTAGAAAGACATTATGATAATGTATCATTTTTTATGCATAGATGTCAAGATTTTTTTGTTTTTTTATGATAGAAATCAGAAATGGAAAATTGAATATCTGCACTATTGCTTCTTTTTTTGTCATATGCTTCACCATTTTCATTATTCAATTATTCCTTTAAAATCCCATATTAATATAAAAAGAACTTTGTTTTCCTCAAAATTCTCTATCTCAAAATTATAATTTTTAATACACAGTTTTTTTAAGTATTATATATTTATAAAATTTTTCTACTTGATTCACTATTTTTCATATGACCAGAATTAATTATATTTTCAATTTCTTCTAAATTCATATCTTTTGAAATTGCATCCTCATATCCATTTGCTACAATATATTTGCTTAGTGGCATAATCATTACTTCAAATTCATTTTTATCATTTTCTGAATGAGCTCCAACCCAGCCTTCTTCTACTTGATATACAAAATGTAATTGTTCTCCGTCTATAATAACAATAAATTCTTTTCCCTGCAAATTTTTATAACGATAAGCGGCTGGATCCTTTTGGTAAAATTGCAGAATTTGAACATAACTAGCTTCATCACTATGTACACTCGTTCTGCTCGAAGAAAACACAATAGGTTCTTCTGTATATTCAACAGATTCAGCCAATTCTTCATAATGAATTGTAAGATTTAGGCTTTCAGTTTCACTCTCTATTAATGTTCCAGATTTTACTGTATATCCGCCAATCAAAACTACTGTAGCTGCTACTCCAGCGCATAATCGTATTTTTTTATTTTTTAGCCATGCCATTAAATGATTATTTTTTTGAAAATTTAACATAACTATCCCTCTTTCAAGAAAATTATACATCTTTTTTATTTCTCTTTCAAGAAAATTATACATCTTTTTTATTTCTCTTTTTTATTTTGTAACCAAAATGCTTCAAATTATTCAATTACTTTATAAATAGTTATTTTTATTAATTTCCATTAGCAATATTCACTTTTCTAATATAAATTACATTTTACTATATAAGCTTCAATTTACTCTTCTACATGATCACAACTATTGCATTTTATCTTTTTATTTTTTTCTACTAACATACTTTTACATTCTGGACATTCTTTCCCAATTGGTTTATCCCAATATGCAGTCTTACATTTTGGATAATTGTTACATCCATAAAAAACTTTTCCTTTTTTCGTTTTCTTTTCTACAATTTTCCCCTCACAGTTTGGACAGTCCACTATTTCAACTACTGCTTTTGGCTCTGCTTTAATATATTTACATTCTGGAAAATTACTACAAGCTACAAAACTTCCATACTTTCCTTTTCTAATAACCAGCGGATGACCACATTCTGGACAAGCTTCCCCTGTTTCTTCCGCTTCTTTTTTGGGCATTGCATCAAAGGCATGTTTTACACTAGGCTCAAATTCTTTGTAAAAGTCTTCCAAAGTTTCATACCACACAATATCTCCATCTGCAATTTGGTCCAAATCTTTTTCCATATTCGCTGTATATTCTACATTGATTAAATGAGAAAAATAATCTTGCAATTTATCTGTAATTTCAAAACCAATATCAGTTGGTATAAATTTTTTTTCAACAACATTCACATATCCTCTTGTTTTTAATGTTTCCATAGTAGTTGCATAAGTACTAGGTCTACCAATTCCTAGTTCTTCCATCTCTTTAATTAATTTGGCCTCTGTATATCTTGCTGGTGGTTTTGTAAAATGTTGCTCTTTCTGGATTTCTTCTGAAATAATGATTTCGTTTGTTTTTAGTTCTGGAAGCGATTTATCTTTGGTATCTTCATAATCACCATAAACTTTTAGATACCCATCAAACGTAATCACTTGTCCAGATGCTTTAAACTGGTACTCATGATTATTTAAAATTACTGTTGTATTATCAGTTTTCGCATCTGCCATAATAGACGCTAAAGCACGACAGTAAATTAATCGATATAATTTATATTCATCTGGAGTTAAATATGGTCTTACACTTTCTGGAGTCCTATTAATACTTGTTGGACGAATTGCTTCATGAGCATCTTGTACATTTTCCTTTTTCTTTCCTTGTTTTGCGTGTCCGACATATTCTTTTCCATAGGTTCCATTGATATATCCCATTGTTTCTTTTACAAATTCATCTGATAAACGTGTTGAATCAGTACGCATATAACTAATTAAACCAACTGTTTCATCTTCTAATTTGATTCCTTCATATAATTTTTGAGCAATACTCATTGTTTTTTTAGAAGTCATCCCTAGTTTTGATGAAGCATCTTGTTGTAAAGTACTTGTGATAAATGGAACTTTTGATGGTTTGCTTTTGGCTTTTTTCTCAACACTCTCAATTTTAAATTCTTCATCTAACGAAGATAATATTTTATCTGCTTCTTCTTCATTCTTAATTTCAATATCTTTTTTTTGATAAGCAAATAACTCTGCATCAAATTCTTTAAAAATCGCATCAATCGTCCAATACTCTTCTGCCTTAAATGCTTCAATTTCTCTTTCTTTATCTACAACTAATTTTAAAGCTACACTCTGTACTCTTCCTGCACTACTACCATCTGTTTTTGACTGAATTAATTTGCTTAAACGAAATCCTATAATACGGTCTAAAATTCTTCTTGTCTCTTGACTATTTACCAAATCCTGGTCTATTTTTCTTGCATTTTTAAAAGATTCTAAAATCGCATTTTTTGTAATTTCATTAAATACAATTCGGTCATACTTTTTAGAATCTAATCCAAGCGCATCATATAAATGCCACGCAATTGCTTCTCCTTCACGGTCTGGATCGCTCGCAAGATAAACGAAATCAGAATCTTTAACATCTTTTTTTAATTCATCTATTAGTTTTTTCTTTCCTTTAATTGCTACATAATCTGGTTTAAAATGGTCTTCAATGTCTACACCAAAACCATATTTCCCTTTGGTAGATAAATCCCTAACATGTCCTTTACTAGAAACAACTTCATAGTCATCTCCAAGATATGCTTTAATTGTCGTTGCTTTATGTGGTGATTCGACAATCACTAGTTTTTTTCCCATAATTCACTTCCTTTATGTCAATACTAATTTATACACTATTATTGAAATCTTGTCAACTTTCTTTAAGATACTTTTCCACATTTGCTCCCCCATGATTCAATAAATTTAGAATCTTTATAGATTCTTAATATTTCACAATGGTTAGAACATTTTTCACATTCTCTTCCTTGCGTTTCAAAAGCAATATCAGCTACATCTAAAGTTCTCTTTTTCCCATCTTCGTATTTATGAGAAAGAATGGCGATTCCAATTGCACCCATTAAATGACTATTCGTATCTACAATAATATCTTCTTTTAAAACTTCTTTAAAGTATTTCTCTACTCCTTTATTTTTGCTAACGCCCCCTTGAAATACAATTGGTGGCATTATTTTTTTCCCTTTTCCAACATTGTTTAAATAATTTAGTACAACACTTTTACAAAGACCTGCTATAATATCTTCTTTTTTATAACCAACTTGTGCTTTATGTATTAAATCTGATTCTGCAAAGACTGTACAACGTGCCGCTATTTTAACAGGGTTTTTAGATTTCAATGCAAGCATTCCAAAATCTTCTATTTCAACCCCTAATCGCTTTGCTTGACTGGATAAAAAAGAGCCTGTTCCAGCTGCACAAAGGGTATTCATTGCATAATCTTCTATTAAACCATCTTTTAATACAATCATTTTGGAGTCTTGTCCTCCAATTTCTAAAATTGTCCTAACATCTGGATAAAAATGAGTTGTTCCAATCGCATGAGCAGTAATTTCATTTTTCACAACATTTGCATCTACCATAAGACCGATCAGTTTTCTAGCACTCCCAGTTGTCCCAATTCCATAAATTTCTATATCAGAACTCATACTATTTTTCATTTGATGTAATAAGGTTTTTACCGCTTTTATCGGATTTCCTTCCGTCCATATATAAAGAGAGTTTATAATTTTATTTTGTTCATCTAATATTACTCCTTTTGTAGAAATAGAGCCAATATCAATTCCTAAATAACCCTTTTTCAATTTTTATCTCCTCATTTCTAACATATCATAAAATGCTTCCAATCTGGTTTTTATTCCAACTTCAGATGTTCCTGTATCAAAACTAAAAAATAAAAGAGGTACATTATAATCATTACATACTTTTGATATAATGGGCATCGCACTAATTTCTGGCGTACAAAAAGAAGATTTAATATGAATAATGCCATCATATCCTTGGAGACATAGTTCTTTTGCTCTCGCAATATTATCTATGGCGTCTGCTCCCATTTTATAAGTGATATAGTCAGAAGCATCCTTTAAATATTGTTTGGTCTTTTTATGTTTTTCAAATAATAAATATGTCACATTGGTAAATCTCTTTATTTCAAAGTTCATAGAAGCTAATGTACGTTCTAATTCATAATTAGAATAAGGTTCCATAATGGTATAAAGTTCTCCAATGATACCAATTTTTAATGGTCTTTCTGGCTTTTTAATTGGAATTCGTTCAAACTTTTTTTTATATTTCAAATATACTTTTTTTAATTGATAACAACTTTTTACTTTTGAAAATTTTAGTAGCATTTCTTCTTTTAAATTTAAAAAGCTATCTTTTTCTATCTCAAATCCAATATTTTCTCTTATATAATGATCAATAAAATCCATATATTGCACCATTTTTTTTGTTATTCTCCCATAATAAAGGGCTTTTAAAATAGATGCTTTTGGGTCTATTTCTTTTATGATGTGATAAATTCTTTTGATATCTGTTTTCCCTGCTGTTACTAAATTATAAACTTTGCAGTCATATCCTAAATCTTGGATTATTTGTTCTTGAAGTTCTGCATAATATCCATATCTACAACCGCCCCCTGCTTGAATGAGTATTTTTGCTCCTTGTTCTAAACCTTCTATCAATGTTCCAAGGGTATATTTAAATGGGGTACATACAAATTCTGGACTATATTTTGCCCCTATTTCTATTGTTCTTGCTGTAATTGGTTTTGGCTTTATAATTTTATTATGTATGATATGAGAAAGTAGAAAGTGTGCTGGTACATCATAATCTCCCATTTTAGGGAATGTAACACTATCTAACTTTTTTCTGCTCAAGAATATCAATAAAACTTTCTAAACGTGTTTCCATTCCAGCACTCCCACTTTCTTCATCTATAATCAAATTCAAATATGGCATTTTTATTTTTCGCATCAATAATTCATTGACTAAACTATCTGGTCCACAAGGAAACGTTGATAAAAATAAAATTCCATCTACTCTATCTTTTACGAAAGGAAGTATTCCTACTAAATCTTTATTATATTTCCAATATAAATTAGAAGAAAATGCAAAATAATCATTTTTATTATTTTCTATTAAAGCATTGGCATTAATAGAAATAGCACCTAAGTTCTTTATTGTATTTTTTATTTCTGTTCCTATCAAAGCATCTTCAAAATTATAAGGATGGCTCATTACTAACAGTTTCTTTTTAGAAGATGATAATTTTTCTAATTCCAATTTTCTTTTTTTCTTCTTTTCTTTTTCTACTTTTTGTACACTATTAAAATAAGCAATTTTTGATTGTTCTTTTCCTTTTCCGAGTAGCATTCCAAGTTTTATAAATGCTTTCATCTCTGTTTCTTTATGTGTTTCATCCACATTATAAGTGAATAATGGGATTTTAAAAAGATTAGCAACTATATCATATAATCCTAAAAAGTTTGTACAAGTTTGATTATATGTTCCATAATTATCAATTCTTGGAACTAAAATAGCATCACATTTTCCTACTAAATAATGGATATGTCCCAAATATAATTTTAAAGAGAGACACATTTCATCATTTGCGCATTTACATCCATTTTCTAATATTTCTCTTGTTGTTTTTGGACTTATTACAACTTCATATCCCAATTCTTCCAAAAAGCTTCTCCACATATCACCATAATAATAATAGTGAAGGGCTCTTGGTATTCCAATTTTAATCTTGTCCATCTCATCACCTAAAGCATTATATGTTCTGTTTCTTTTTTTATGAATAATAATTCTATCGTTGTACATATTAAAAATGGTGATTAAAAGTATGAAAAGTCAAGCAATTCATTGTTCTGTTCACAATTGTGATTTTTGTAATGAACAAGAAAATCATTGTGAATTAGAAGAAATTAAAGTATGTAATTGTTCTAAAACGGATGATAAAGAAGCAACCATGTGCGACAGTTTCAAAGAAAAAGAAAGCAGATAACTCCTTATCTGTTTTTTTCATAAATCATAGTCAAAATATTCAGTTTATGATATAATATCTCTGAAATGGAGAGATATGCATATGATGAAAATGAAACAATTAACACCAGCAGAATTTGAAGATTTTACAAATACGTTTAATGTCCATTCTTTGTATCAAACGGTAGAATATGCTGATGTTATGGCACGTCAGGGTCTCGGAACCTTATTTGTAGGAATGATGGATGGTAGTCACATAGTTGCTGCTTCTTTGATTTTAATTGAAAAAAGTGATGGTTTCAATTATGCTTATGCTCCTAGAGGATTTTTAATCAATTACAACAATTATGATTTGTTAAAAAAATTTACGTCTCTTTTAAAGAAATTTTTGGGAAAACGAGATATCATTGCAGTAAAATTAAATCCACTCATTATTAAGGATGTTCATGATAAATATAATCATTTAAAAGAAACCAATGATTATTTTGGAAAAGTTTATAACGATTTAAAAAGACTTGGCTATTATCACTTAGGATATAATCATTTTTTTGAAGCGTTTAAACCAAGATTTGAAGCAATTTTAAGTTTGGATTCTCCATATTTCCAATTGTTTAATGGAATGAGTAAAGGGTATCGAACTAAAATTAGAAGTGCTGAAAAAAATGGGATGAAAGTTCATAAAGGAAACATCAATAATTTAGATTTCTTATATCTACAAACAAAAGAAAAATATCCAAGGGACTTAAAGTTTTTTCAAGATATTTACCAAGTATTTGGAACTACAAACAAAGTAGAGTTCTATTATGCAAAACTAGATACCACTTACTTTCTTACAAAAACTCAAGAAGCTTATGCATTGGCTGAACAGAAAAGTGCTGATGTTAATCAACAAGTTCTTTCTAACTTAGGTGAAAATAATGCTCGATTAGTTGATTTTAAAATCGTTTGTGACAATCAAACTAATTTTTATAAAAATGAACTTATCACAGCCACTAATTTACTTCGTGATTTTCCTACTGGAGCAATACTTGCTTCTGTTATGATTGTTAAAAATAAAGATGAAGTTTTCTTATTTATGGATGGATTTGATCCTAATTATAAACATTTTAATGCAAAGCATTTGTTACTTTGGAAACTAATTGAAAAATTTTCTAATGAAGGCTTTAAAAAATTCAATTTAGGTGGAGTTACAAATCCAATTTTAGAAAATAATCCTTATAAAGGATTAAATGATTTTAAAAGAAATTTTGGTGCTGATATTTATGAATATGTTGGGGATTTAGAACTCATTACAAACAAAGCACTTTACTTTATGTATAGAAACGCAGCTCCAATTAGAAACTTATTAAAACGATAAAAACAGTCTTAGACTGTTTTTTATTTCCACATTTTTTTCGTTTTTTCAACGGCTTCTTTTCTTTGCTCTTCCTTGATAATCGGATCACTTAATTCAATTATATTTTTGACTAATAAAGTAGCATATAAATAACTTTCATAAATGAGTGGATCTGGATTATGAAGTCCTTCTACAGCTCTTTCATATGCTAGCTTCAGATAGTCCTGTTCCAACAAAACTTCTAATGTTGATCGTAGTTGAGCTTTTTGAGGTAGTAATCCATACCTTAATACAACGCCAGAATTTACACTCCAAATATTTCTTTTTTTAAAGTCAGCTATCATAATAGGAAGATTATTTGTAAATTGTTCCCATGCTTCTTTGGTTATAAAGTCCTCTTCTTTTTCTGATATGATTGGACTCCAATCACGATTTACAATATTTTGTAACAATTCAAAATTATCTGCTTCTACAACTAGTTTTATTTTTGCTGCAACTAAATAATTTTTTAATTGCTCTCTTTTACTTATTTCATCTATACTATATTCGTTAAAAATAGGGGGCAAATTAGATAAATCTAAAGCATATCTAGGATCATATATTTCAGTATGATTTCCAACAACAGATTTCAAAATTGAAATATAATCTCCTAATACAAAATGTTCTAATAATTCATTTTGCAATAAAATTTCTCCAAGTCTTCCATGATCCCTAATTCCATACTTTTCTTCTAATTCAGCATCTTTTAAATTTCCAGTTAACAAATATTGAACAAATCTTCCAATATCATGAAATAAACCATCTACTGCTGCTGTTTCTTCATAGCTTTCATGAAATAAACCTGATTTAGATGTTATTCTAGGTACAGCTTCTGACATAGAAATACCATGCTTTATTTTTAATTTCACACTATTATCAGCTTTTCCATACATTTCTTCTATGTTTCCAAGTTGTATTTTGCCATATTCAGTATAAAGTGTTCTTAATTTCTGTATTTCCATAAAATCCCCCTTGTTATATTATTATATTACTTTAGAAAAAAAAAACCAGAAATATTTCTGGCTCTTTATTATTCAACGATTTCTGAAACGTTTCCTGCTCCAACAGTTCTTCCACCTTCACGAATTGAGAACTTAGTTCCGTTTTCAATAGCGATTGGGTGAATTAATTCTACTGTCATTTCAACGTTATCTCCAGGCATAACCATTTCAACACCTTCTGGTAATTCAATAGTTCCTGTTACGTCAGTTGTACGGAAGTAGAATTGTGGACGATAGTTACTGAAGAATGGAGTATGTCTTCCACCTTCTTCTTTGCTAAGTACATAAACTGTAGCTTTGAATTTTTTATGTGGAGTAACTGATGCTGGTTTTGCTAATACTTGACCACGCTCTACATCCTCACGAGAAATACCACGTAATAATACTCCAGCATTATCTCCTGCTTCAGCATAGTCTAATTGTTTACGGAACATTTCAATTCCTGTAACAACAGATTTTTTAGTATCTTTAATACCAACGATTTCGATTTCATCGTTAAGTTTTAATTGTCCTCTTTCAACACGTCCTGTAACAACAGTTCCACGTCCTGTAATTGTAAATACATCTTCGATTGGCATTAAGAATGGTTTTTCTGTATCTCTTGCTGGAGTTTCAATATAACTATCTACAGCAGCCATTAATTCATCAATCTTAGCAGCCCATGTAGCATCTCCTTCAAGAGCTTTTAATGCAGAACCACGAATGATTGGAGTGTTATCTCCATCGTATCCATATTCACTTAATAATTCACGAATTTCCATTTCAACAAGGTCTAATAATTCAGCGTCATCAACCATGTCACATTTGTTCATGAATACAACCATACGAGGTACACCAACTTGACGTGATAATAAAATGTGTTCACGTGTTTGTGCCATTGGTCCATCAGTTGCAGCAATAACTAAGATTGCTCCATCCATTTGAGCTGCACCAGTAATCATGTTTTTTACATAGTCAGCATGTCCTGGACAGTCAACGTGTGCATAGTGTCTTGTTTCAGTACTATATTCAATATGTGAAGTATTGATTGTAATACCACGTTCTCTTTCTTCAGGTGCTTTATCAATATTGTTAAAATCAACTTTTTCGTTACCATTTTTTCCAGCTAAATGAGATGAAATAGCTGCTGTTAAAGTTGTTTTACCATGATCTACGTGTCCAATTGTACCAATGTTAACATGTGGTTTTGAACGATCATATTTTTGTTTTGCCATAAATTTCCTCCTTATAATTAATTACATAATATATTTTATATCAACTAAAGAAAAATAGCAAGTATTTTCCCTTAGTTTCCACCATTTTTCTTGATGATATCATCAGAAATATTTCTTGGTACTTCTTCATAATGATCAAATACCATAGTAAAGTTTCCACGTCCTTGTGTGTTTGATCTTAAAGATGTTGCATATCCAAACATTTCTGAAAGTGGTACCATTGCATCAATTGCAAGTGCATTTCCTCTTGATTCTTGACCAAGTGGACGTCCACGACGAGATGTAATATCTCCCATTACATTTCCTAGATATTCATCTGGAACAATTACTTGAACTTTCATAATTGGTTCTAGTAAAATTGGTTTACATTTATTTTTAGCTTCTTTTAAAGCCATAGAAGCAGCGATTTTAAATGCCATTTCTGATGAGTCTACATCATGATAAGAACCATCAAATAAAGTTGCTTTCACATCTACCATTGGATAACCTGCTAAAACACCAGTTTTCATAGCATCTTGTAAACCTTTATCAGTAACTGGAATATATTCACGAGGAACAACTCCACCTACTACTGCATCTACGAATTCATAACCTTTATCTGGATTTGGTTCAAACTTGATCCATACATGCCCATATTGTCCACGTCCTCCAGATTGTTTAATGTATTTTCCTTCACATTCACCCATTTGAGTTAATGTTTCACGGTAAGATACTTGTGGTTTACCAATATTCGCTTCTACATTAAATTCTCTTTTCATACGGTCAACAATGATATCTAGGTGAAGTTCTCCCATACCAGCAATAATGGTTTGACCTGTTTCATGGTTTGTACTAGCTTTAAAGGTTGGATCTTCTTCAGATAATTTTTGTAAAGCGGTTGCCATTTTATCTTGATCTGCTTTTGATTTTGGTTCCACAGCAAGTTCAATAACTGGTTCTGGGAATTCCATTGATTCCAAAATACATGCTTTCTTTTCATCACATAATGTATCTCCAGTAGTTGTATTTTTAAGTCCTACTGCTGCTGCGATATCTCCTGTATATACATCTGTAATTTCAGTACGATTATTAGCATGCATCTGTAAGATACGGCCAATTCTTTCCTTTGAGTTCTTTGTTGCATTAAGTACATAAGAACCACTGCTCAAGTGTCCTGAGTATACGCGGAAGAATGTTAATTTACCAACAAATGGATCAGTCATTACTTTGAATGCCAACGCACTAAATGGTTCATTATCACTTGGATGTCTTTCAATGTCATTACCATCCATATCGACACCTTTAATTGCTTCAATGTCAAGTGGAGATGGTAAGTAATCTACAACCGCATCTAGTAATAATTTTACTCCAATATTTCCTAAAGCTGTTCCACACAATACTGGGAAAAATTCAACTGCCAAAGTTCCTTTACGGATTGCACGTTTGATTAAATCAATACTGATTTCTTCTCCCTCAAGATATTTATTCATAAGTTCATCATCGAACTCAGCAACAGCTTCTATTAAGTCATTACGTTTTTCTTCTACTAAATCAACCATATCTGCTGGAATATCAATGATTGTTGGTTCCTCTTCTTGTTTCCCATCATAATGATAAGCAGTACGAGTTAATAAATCAACAATTCCATTGAATTCATTTTCTGCTCCAATTGGCCATTCAATAGGTTTTGCATTAACACCTAATCTACTTTTGATAGTTCCTAAACTATATTCAAAGCTTGCTCCCATTTTATCCATTTTATTACAGAAAATCATACGAGGTACTTTGAACTCAGTAGCTTGGCGCCATACAGTTTCAGTTTGTGGTTCAACACCAGCTTGTGAATCTAGAAGAGCTACTGCACCATCTAAAACACGAAGTGATCTTGATACTTCAACTGTAAAATCCACGTGTCCTGGAGTATCGATAATATTAAATCTATGATCTTTCCAGAAAGCAGTAGTGGCAGCCGAAGTAATTGTAATTCCACGTTCTTGTTCTTGCTCCATCCAATCCATTTGGGCTGCTCCATCATGAGTTTCCCCAATTTTATGGATTTTACCAGTGTGGAATAATACACGTTCTGTACAGGTTGTTTTTCCAGCATCGATATGTGCCATGATACCTATATTACGTGTGTTTTCTAAACTATAGTCACGAGCCATACTCTTGTTTTCCTTTCTTAATTGTTATTACCAACGGTAATGTGCAAATGCTTTATTTGCTTCTGCCATACGATGAGTATCTTCACGTTTTTTAACAGCAGCTCCTACACCGTTTGATGCATCGATGATTTCGTTTGCTAAATTTTCAGCCATAGAATGACCTCCACGTAATCTAGCATATCCGATTAACCAACGCATTGCTAATGCTCTTGCTCTATCTGGTTTTACTTCAATTGGCACTTGATAGTTAGCTCCACCTACACGGCGACTTTTTACTTCTAGTGCTGGTTGAATATTTTCCATTGCTTTATTAAAGACTTCTAATGGTTCTTCTCCAGTTTTTTCTTTTACAATATCAAATGATTTATATAAGATTTTTTGAGCAGTACCTTTTTTTCCATCTACCATAATTGTATTAATTAATTTTGTTACTAATTTTGAATTATATAGTGGATCTGGTAGAACGTCTCTTTTAACAGCACGTCTTTTACGCATATAAATCCTCCTCTCCTATTTTGTTACATTTTTAAATTATTTATTCTTTGGTTTTTTAGCACCATATTTAGAACGACCTTGACGACGTTTTTCAACTCCAGCTGTATCCATAGTACCACGAATTACATGATAACGAACACCGATTAAGTCTTTAACACGTCCACCACGAACTAATACAACGCTATGTTCTTGTAAGTTATGTCCTTCTCCTGGGATATAAGCATCGATTTCACGACCGTTACTTAATCTAACACGAGCATATTTACGAAGAGCTGAGTTTGGTTTCTTTGGAGTTTTTGTACCAACACGAGTACAAACACCACGTTTTTGAGGAGAGTTTTGATTTGTTTGTTTTTTCTCCTTGCTGTTATATCCAATCCCTAATACAGGTGATTTACTTTTTCTTGTTTTTTCACTTCTTCTCTTGCGAACTAATTGATTAATTGTAGGCATAGTTTCATCCTCCTTTCCTTTCCACACATCCAGGTGTTTCAAAATTATGTTTAATTAAAGATTTACCGAAGTAAACCTTAATTAAAACGTACTATTACTATAGCACTTTTATGCTTATTTTGTCAATAAAATTCATAATTATTTTTTAGAAATAGACAAAACTAAATTTTGAACTGTTTATAACAACAATTCTTTTACAATTTTATCCTTTAATAAATTGATAGAAAATGTCCTACTTCCTACATGGTTAATACGCACCACTATTAGATAAATTTTCTTATCATCTATTAAAATATATCTATCATGAAACATATCATCATAAACAATTTCTATGATATTGTTCTTGATATTTTTTGATATCCAATTCTTTTAGTAAACCTTTTTGTTTTACTATTAATATCTACTTTTGTTTTTAGCTTTGAAATCATATCTAGTACTATTTTGTCTATATACCTATCAATTAGTCATTAATTCTTGTTTTGCATAATCATCATATCGAATAGCTTTGAATAGGCACTATATATTTGTCCATTAAAGTAGATTTCATTTACGTTTTTTTCTTCTAGTTTTGAAAATGATGCTTGTAATATCTTAATATCCTCTGTATTTTTCATTACTTGATTATTGATATATTCTTGTTCTATTAAATTATTTCCTATATACTTTCATAATTTTACAAATGCATCCATAGTTTCTATACTTATTTCTGCTGTTATCTTCGTTCTAAGTATTGTAGTAAGGCTCCCCTTCTTCTGTAAAAACGTACTGGGAATCGTTCTTTATTCCTTTTAACTGCTTGATTAATTGTTTTAGTTCCATTCTAACATCCATATAACTTTGTCAAATCTCTTGTAGTTACCAAATGACATTATTCATCTTCCATATCAATATGTAAATTAAGTTCTTCTTCTGTTGGTAAAGATTCTAAAATATTTTTAGGTAAATATTCTTGCAATTCATAAGAACTAACACCTATTGGTTTATTTACATCTCTTAACGCATATTCAACATTTAACTTATTTTTATTTCTTACTAATATTATGCCAATACTAGGATTATCATTGTTTCCTTTTAATATATCATCTAGTGCTGATAAATAATAATTCATTTTAACAATATATTCAGGAATAAATTTTTTATTTTTAAGTTCTATCGCAATATAACAATGTAATTTAGTATGGTAAAATAATAAGTCAATAAAATTTTCATCATCATTAATTGTAACTCTATATTGATTAGCAATAAAACTAAAGCCATTCCCTAATTCCAACAAAGTCATTTTAATTTTTTCAATTAAGGCATTTTCTATATCTTTTTCAACATAATTTTCTCTTAATTCTCCAACGTCAAAAATATATGGATCTTTCATTATTTCTTTGGCTAAAGTACTTTGTGGGTGTAAAAGTGTTAAACTAAAATTATTTGTTTTTTCTCCTAATACTTGTCTATTATAAGCATCTTTTTTTATTTGAATTTCCAAATAATCATAACTCCAACCGTTATTGTACGTTTCTTTAATATACCAAAGTTTCTGGTTTATATCTTTTACTCTATCCATGATTATAGTATTATGTGACCAAGGAATTTTATGAGAAAGTTCTTTTAATTCTTCATTTTCTTTAACAGATAAATAATATTTTCTCATATTTCGAAGATTTCGAGGGGAATATCCTTTTGCATGGGGATATTTTATTTTTAATTCAGTTGACAACTCATCAACAAATTTATTGCCCCAAGATATTCTTTCATCAATTATTTTACCTATATGAAAATATAATTCCAATACATTAGTATTTGCATCTTGAAACAATTTCAGTTGAGTTTGTTGTATTTCATTTACTATACTGTCTATTACAATTTTAAAATCACTTGTTTCTATCATATATTTCTCCTATCTAAGTAATTTTGCAGACATGTCTACAAAATTATAATTATAACTTGATATTGGTTTACCAATATCATAATGTGTTACCATATTGCCATTACATTTGATAAAAAATACATCACAATCTAACATTACTTGTTTTCTCCTTACTTCATATATCATTCTTTCTATATTGATTTGTTCATTTAATTCATTCATACATACCACCTATAAACATCATACTTATTTTGTCTATAAAATCCTTAAAAGTATGAAAAAAAAGTTTTCTTTTTTGAAAACTTTTATTCTATCTCAGCATCTAATCTTTCTAAATATCCTTTAGTTTTATATCTACTTCCACATTTTAAATAAGGACTATAAGTGACTTTATTTCTTTCCTTAATAAATGTTACATATCCTGAGCAAGTAACTTTTGAATCTTTAATATCATGAATTGGTTCTATATATTTATCACGAATTAATGATTTTACAGTGACAGTAATATTATCACCTTCTTGTAATTCATCTCCATAAATAG
Source organism: uncultured Mycoplasmatota bacterium (assembly GCA_947426265.1). Taxonomy (GTDB): domain Bacteria; phylum Bacillota_I; class Bacilli_A; order RF39; family UBA660; genus MGBC102946. The sequence continues at coordinate 36,215 of CANEDJ010000010.1, forward strand.
TTGCATTATATGCACTAGCAGCTTTTTCCATAGCTGCTTCTATATCCTTATAAGACTTGTATTCTTTTTCTTCTTCATTTTGAACAGGCCTTTTTTGATCTGTAGAATTATTTGTACTATTATTTCCCATAGATTCCGATAATCTTCTAAAATTACGGTTAATTAAAGATACTATTAAAAGTAAGCAAAATAATAATATTCCTATTCCAACTAATAGTTCTTGTAATCCCCAACCTTTATTATCTAATTTCATAAGCATCACCTAAAATAAATTTCTTTCTTTAATCTCTTCTTTAAAACTATATAATTTAGCGGGTCTTCCATTTCCACCCACATTTTTATCTCCAGTATCTTCAATTAAACCTAGTGTAATAAATTTTTTTCTAAAATTTCTTCTATCCATAGTAACATTTAAGATTTGTTCATATGCTTTTTGTAACTCTGGAAGTGTAAAATCACTGGGGAATAAACTTTTTAAAACATTACTATTCACGATCTTTCTTCTTAAAAATTCAATATTTTTCTTTAAAATTCGAGCATGGTCATAAGCCATTTTTGGTACATCGTTAATTTTAAACCAAGCAGTCTGTATATCATCTCTATCTTCTCTTTTAAAAAGAGCCGAAACATTATCAATTAAACCTATATAAGAAATAGCGATAATGCGATCATCTGGGTCTCTATCTAAATTGCTAAAAATATGGCATTGTTCTAAATAAACATCTTTCAGCCCTAATTTGACTTCAATAGAATCTATAATATTCATTTCTATTGTTTCATCATTTGATACAATACCGCCTGGCAAAATCCAGTATCCTCTATATGGTTCACTTTTTTTTCGAAGTAGCAATACTTTTACTTGACCTTGATCTATTGTAAAAATACTTACTAAACTTTCTAATATATTATAATATTTTCCAGGGTTAAAGTCCATTTTATCACCCCTTTGTGTTAAATGTACACAGTTAATTATAGTATAGTTAAAATAAATTGTCAAATAAACTATTTATATAATTTATATTGATGAGGTGTTTCGTGTAAATAAGGAATTGCTTCTAATTCAGGTTTACTAATCATTGCAATAATTTCTTTAATAATCGGATCTATATCTGACCTTTTTTCTGCTTTTTTAGCAAATAAGAATTTACGTATTGGCATACCTAATACTGATTCAAAATACATAAGCCATAAAGCTACTTTATCTGTTTCTTTTGAACTTCTTAAATAAGTAGCTTGATGATAACGATTCCAAAGTTGTCTTCTACTATAAATTTGTAAAATGTTAGATATTGTATAACTCTCTATCCCATCTATTTTCCAGCTATCTACATCAACAAATATTGGAAATTCATTATCGACAATTATAATATTAGTATAATAAAAATCGGATACTACAATTCCATAGCGCTCATGCAGTTCTTTTAATGTTTCACTAATCCTTTGATAAACTTTTAATACTAATCTAGGATGACTTTCATTTTGTTTTGTCCATTCATCTAGTCTGACACCATTTTCTAAATATGCCATCCAAAATCCAATTTTATTTTTATGAGGAACAAAAACCAATTCTTCTGGTATAGCGGCTATTTTATTTAATTCATTTTGAGTCATTAAATATTTTAATAATATTTTCTTTTCTTCTATTCCATGATAAAGAGCATAATTAAAAAGAAGCTTTAAAATTCTATCTTTATTTAGAGACAAATATAATTCTCCATCTGTTCCACCTAACAATGTTGGCTGCAACTGTTTCCATTCTGACTTTTCTATTATTGTATAATTCATATTTGCCCCCTTTCTAATGCTTACTATATTAACATAACCAAACTAAAATTCAAAGAAAAAAGGAATAATCACAGCTCTAAGGAGTGAAAATTTTTCGCAATCATCATTTATGATATAATTAAGTA